>NZ_PIBO01000045.1:0-38223 GCF_002806725.1 Raoultella sp. T31 | reverse complement strand
GAATGACGACAAGGTTTCCCGGGTTGCGGCGTAACGCCTTACCCGGGCTACCAGGCACAAGATTGCGGCGCAATGTGCCTTAACCGGGCCAGGGGCCCGCAGACAGCGGTGAACCGGTAGCCCGGCTAAGCGCAGCGCGAGCCGGGGCGGTGCCGAATGGCGACAAGGTTTCCCGGGTTGCGGCGTAACGCCTTACCCGGGCTACCAGGTACAAGATTGCGGCGCAATGTGCCTTAACCGGGCCAGGGGCCCGCAGACGGCGGTGAACCGGTAGCCCGGCTAAGCGCCGCGCGAGCCGGGGGCGTAGGGTAGGGAGAATGAGCCACCGTTAGCGCATGGCGCGTTTCAGAATACGATCGGACTGGCGCTGGAAGTCGGCGGCCGTCTCTTCTACGCTTTTCTGCCCGTAGTCGATGTACTGCAGCGATGTGCCAAACTGGGCAACGATCTGCGGGTCATCAAAATAAGGCGATACCGGGAGTTTCGTCGGCAGCGACTGCGCCAGCTTCAGCCCGGATATGGCCGGATTGTCGGTTTTGATCGTGCCGTCTTCGGTCAGGTAGTGCACCGCCACTTTGCTTAACGGCACGCCGCGCTCAAGGCCCAGCGTATCCACGCCCTCTTTGCTGTTTAGCAGGAAGTTAATCACTTTCGCCGCCGCTTGCGGGTTCTTCGTCGATTTGCCGATGGAGAGCATCTGCGCCGGTTTAAAGAACAGGCCAGCATCGGTGGCGCCCGGCAGCATCGGATAGTCGCCCAGCGCCAGCTTCGCCGGCGGCTTCAGGTTGTCGGAGTATTTGTTGATGGTGGAGTTCCACATATAGGTCCCCGCCCATTCGCCCTGAATCCACGGCTTCATTTCGTACATGTTGCTCTTGCCGAACGAGGCATAGTATTTGGTGTCCGGCATCACGTGGCTGTCGATGAGCTTTTTATACATCTGGAAAAATTCGACCCACTGTTCTTTGCTGTAGGAGAATTTCTTCGTTTTCTCGTCGATGGCCGGCTGGTTGTATTTCTGAACCATGTAAGAGTTCAGCAGCGCCAGCGTATCCTGATGCTCCAGCACCACCGGGTAATACTGCTTACCCAGCTTGCTCTCAAAGGTTTTGCCCGCCGCCATCAGCTCGTCCCAGGTTTTCGGGAAGGCGACGCCAGCCTTTTTCCAGGTTTCGTCGTTAAAGTAGAACACCCTGGCGGTCACGGAAATCGGGATACCGTTGAGCTTGCCATTGACCGTGGTGGACTGCAGCTCTTTGGCATCGAACTGGCTGAGGTCGATGATATCCTTCATTTTATACAGATCGTAAAAACCCTCGCCGTTCTTCGAGAAGATCGGCAGCCAGTTCCAGTTGGTCTGCATCACGTCCGGCTCGGTCCCGCCGGCGATTTGGGTGGTCAGGCGCGAAAGATGGCCGTCCCAGCCGGTATATTCGGCTTTAACGTTGATGTCCGGATTCTGTTGATGAAACTCCTCCAGCGCTTTCAGGGTGACCTGATGGCGGCCGTTGCCGCCCCACCATGACATACGCAGATCGACATCTTTTGCCAGAGACGGTAACGCGGTAAGGCCCAGAGTGGCGGAGATTGCGGCGCTTAAAAGCACTTTTTTCATTTTAATACTCCAGTGATGACAGAGAGATGTTCTGTTCGGTAGCGGCATCAAAGAGATGGCACTTATTCATGTCGAATTTGAACCACACTTTGCGATGCAGCCCTTTTTCAATCATCGGCTTAGCCTGGTCAGAAGGGACGCGGGCGGTCAGTTCATAGTCGGCGACTTTCAGGTAGACGAAAAACTCGTGGCCCATGTTCTCGACCCGCACCATTTCGCCCGAGCAGCCGCCTTCGGCGAACGGTTCATCGGCAATGGCGACAAACTCCGGGCGCACGCCGTAGAACAGCGGCTGGTTTGTATGGCTGCCGACTTTATCCTGCAGGGCCGCGCTTAACGGCAGCCGCTCATCGCCGATAGTCAGGTGCAGGCGCCCGGCCTGTTCAACCAGCTTGCAGGGGCGGATGTTCATCTCCGGGGCGCCGATAAAGCCGGCCACGAACATGTTTTTCGGTTTGTGATACAGGTTGTCCGGGGTATCGACCTGCATGATATGCCCGAGCTTCATGACGCAGATCCGGTCGCCCATGGTCATCGCTTCGGTCTGGTCGTGGGTGACGTACACGGTGGTCGCCGGCTTGCCGGATTTCTTCAGTTGCTTGTGCAGATCGGAAATACGGATCCGCATCGAGGCGCGCAGCTTGGCGTCAAGGTTAGAGAGCGGTTCATCAAACAGGAACACATCCGGTTTTTTGACAATCGCCCGGCCAACCGCCACGCGCTGGGCCTGGCCGCCGGAAAGCTGGCGCGGCAGACGGTCGAGCAGCGCTTCCAGTTCGAGGATTTTGGCGGCCTCGTTAACCTGGGCGTCAATCTGATCTTTCGGCAGCTTGCTCAGCTTGAGGCCAAAGGCCAGATTCTCGCGCACCGTCATATGCGGGTAGAGCGCATAGTTCTGGAACACCATCGCAATACCGCGTGATTTTGGCGCGAGGTTGTTGACTATCTTCTCGCCGATACGCACTTCGCCGCCGCTGATGGTTTCCAGCCCGGCCAGCATGCGCAGGGTGGTGGATTTCGCGCAGCCGGATGGCCCGACGATCACCATAAACTCGCCGTCCGCGATTTTCAGGTCGATAGCATGTACCGCTTTGAAGCCGTTGGAGTAAACTTTTTCCAGTTTGTTGAAAATAACTTCAGCCATGATATTTCCCTCTTAACCTTTGATTCCGCTGCTGGTCACGCCCTGTACGAAGTAGCGTTGTGCCAGGAAGAACACGATGATGGATGGCAGAATAGAGATACTCGCCATTGCCAGAATTTCGTTCCACGGAGCGCCTTCCGTGACGTCGATGGACATTTTCAGCGCCAGTGCGATAGGATACTTATCGACGCTATAGACGTAAATCAGCGGGCCGATAAAGTCGTTCATCGACCACATAAACTGGAACAGCGCCACCGAGATAATCGCCGGTTTCAGAATCGGCACCACCACGTACCACAGCACCTGAATCGAGTTGCAGCCGTCAATCTGCGCCGCCTCTTCCATATCGCGCGGTACGCCGCGCAGGAACTGGATCAGCATGAAGACGAAGAATCCCTGGGTGGCGAAGGCCAGCGGCAGGTACAGCGGCAGATAGCTGTTCAGCATGCCCATTTCACGGAACATCAGGTATTGCGGGATCAGCAGCACGGTGCTCGGCAGCAGCATGGTGGTGATAAGCGTGGCGAACCAGAACTTCTTCCACGGGATTTCGAAGCGGGCAAAGCCGTAGGCCACGATGGTGGAGGAGATAATGGTCAGCAGAACTTTCGGGATCACATACTTAAAGGTGTTCAGCATGTAGTGACCGAAGTTGTACTCGGTGCCGGTTTTCCAGCCGTTAATAAAGCCGTCCCAGGTCGCATGAGCCGGCCACAGGCTCAGGGTGGTGAAGATCTCATGGTTCGGTTTGAACGACGCCGAAAACATCCACACCAACGGGTAGAGCATCAGCAGGCCGACGAACAGCAGGATGACGTAACGGATTGTCCGGCTGATTTTTTCGCGGCGCAGGGTACGGGCAACTTCGCGCTCCGCAATTTCCATTGCCGGGGTGATGTGTTGAATATCAGCCATTTTTGCCTCCCTTATCGGCGGAGTAGAACACCCAATATTTCGATGACTTAAAGGCGATGGCGGCAAAGACCGCGACCACCAGGAACAGCACCCACGCCAGCGCCGCGCCGTACCCCATATCGAAGTACTTAAAGGCGGTGTCGTAGATATAGAGCGAGAACAGATAGGTGGAGTAGGTGGGGCCGCCGCCGGTGATGACGTACGGACCGGTAAACTCCTGGAATGCCTGGGTGGTCTGCATAATAAAGTTGAAGAAGATGACCGGCGTAATCAGCGGCACGGTCACTTTCATGAACATCTGCCACTGAGACGCGCCGTCGATCATTGCCGCTTCATACTGTGACTGCGGGACGTTTTGCAGCGCGGCAAGGAAGATGACCATCGCCGAGCCAAACTGCCAGACGCGCAGCAGGGTGACGGACATCAGCGCCAGCGACGGCTCGCCGAGCCAGTTCACCGGGTCGAATCCCAGCACGCCGATAAAGCTGTTCAGCAGGCCGTCGATAGCGAACAGCGCACGCCACAGGACGGCAATCGCCACCGAACTACCGAGAATGGACGGAATGTAATAAGCGGTACGGAAAAAGCCGATACCGCGTAGCTTAAAGTTGAGGACAAACGCAATACCCAGTGCGAAAGCCAGTTTTAACGGAATGGTTAAAAAGACGTAGGCAAAGGTCACGCCCATGGATTTCCAGAAGAGGCCATCTTCGGTCAGCATGTAGCGATAGTTTTCAATGCCGTTAAATACCGGCGGGCTCATCAAATCGTACTCAGTGAAACTGAGGAAGAAAGATGAAACAAAGGGAAAAGCGGTAAAGACTATCAGCCCGATGATATAGGGCGATATCCATGCCAATCCCAGTATCTTGTTTTCATTCATACATACCTACCTGGCTTACGAGTTTGTAAAACGGATTCGGGGTCATGGTTTTCTGTGTCCGGTCATGGCCAGAAAGTGAATCGGTGTCTGGTTCATCTTCTGGCGTTGGCTTCCTTTTTTAACATTTTGTTTATTATGGGTTTTTGCGTTCAACTTCCCTGCTGGGCCCCACTATTTCGCTTGCTGCGGGTCCGGTGATTTAATTTTATAAAACGCTGTTTTAAATTTATTTTATTACGATTTATTACGTAGTCATTCGATTCATAGCGGAAATGTGATCGAAGTCGAAACGATGTTTCAAAAAACTGAGATGGCGAGCGTTTTCCAGAGATAATGAGGCGCAGGGGATGGTGATGAAGCTAAGGACGCATGCCGGAGCGAGGAGGGTGAGTGGCAGGCTAATCATTTTGTTGTTACATATTTACTAACAAATTATTCTGGTGGAAAGGAAAGAAGGGATCAACAAGGGGCACGTTGAATATGCCCCGGCAAGCGGCGTTTTACAGGAAATCCTCACGCACGGGCGTAAAGGTATCCAGCAGGGTGCCCGCTTTCAGGCAGAGGCAGCCGTGCATAATATGCGGCTTTTTGTAGAGCGTATCGCCGGCGCGCACCACGCGTTTCTCTTCACCGATGGTGAACTCAAATTCGCCGGATAGCACATAGGTCAACTGTTCGTGGGGGTGATTGTGCACTGCACCGATGGCCCCCGCGTCGAAATTGACCTCCACGGCCATCATATTGCCACCGTGCGCAAGAATGCGACGGGTCACGCCATTGCCCAGATCTTCAAGGGTGGTCTGGTTATGAAAAATAAACATCCGGCAGCCTTGTTGTTAAATGAAACAATGTTTCATTTAATTTATCGCAGAATCGTCGGCAAAGAAACGAGCGGCGACAAAAGTGGAAAGTTGATCACAAGTTTGTTTCACTGGAGCAAAGCATAAATCAGGAGCGGATGATGAAAACGATTGGCCTGTTGGGCGGCATGAGCTGGGAATCCACCATTCCCTATTACCGTTTGATCAACGAAGGTATCAAAACACATTTGGGCGGCCTGCATTCGGCGAGTCTGCTGCTGCACAGCGTCGATTTCCATGAGATAGAAGCCTGCCAGTCCGCAGGGGACTGGGATCGCGCCGGCGAGATGCTGGCGCAGGCGGCATTTGGCCTGCAGCAGGCGGGCGCGGAAGGGATTGTTTTGTGTACCAATACCATGCATAAAGTGGCGCAGGCCATCGAAACGCGCTGTGAAGTGCCGTTCCTGCATATCGCCGACGCCACCGGGCGTGCGATTACCGCCAAAGGCCAGAAGCGGGTCGCCCTGCTCGGAACGCGCTATACCATGGAGCAGGATTTTTATCGTGGACGCCTGCAGGCGCAGTTCGCTATCGAGACGCTGATTCCGCAAGCTGACGATCGCGAACGCATCAACCGGATCATTTTTGATGAGCTGTGCCTGGGCGCGTTTAACGACGACTCCCGTGATTATTACCTGCAGGTGATTGACGCGCTGGCGGCGCAGGGCGCGGAAGGGGTTATTTTCGGCTGTACCGAGATTGGTCTGCTGGTGCCGGTGGAGAGTAGCCCGCTGCCGGTGTTCGATACCGCCGCGATTCACGCCGCGGACGCGGTGACATTTATGCTCTCTTAAGCACCGCGTCCAGCGGGCCTTGAATCCGCTGCAGACTCCCTTGCAGGTGCTGAACAAATGTCTCGACCAGCGCCGATCCCGGGCGGTGCAGCGGGCGGATCAAGCTGACGGTGAACGGCACATCGACGCTAAAGCGGCGCACCGCCACGCCGCTTTCGGCATAGTCGAGGGCGGTCAGCGGGTTGACGACCGAGAGTCCGACGCCCGCCCGCACCATCGCACAAATGGAGGCCGCGCTGTGGGTCTCCACGACCATCCGGCGCTTCACCTGGTGCTCAAGAAACAGGGCATCAAGCAGCTGGCGATAGCTGTCAGTACGCGACAGGCTGATATAGTTTTCACCGTGGAAATCGGCCGGAGTCAGCACCGGCTTGCTGGCAAGCGGGTGGCTCCGGGGCAGTACGCACACCTCGTTGAGCGTTAACAGCGGCGTGCGTTCGGTCCCGGCGGGCGTGTGCAGGGTTTCCGTCAGACCGAGATCGTGACGTTGGGCGGAGAGCCACTCCTCCAGCAGGGGGGACTCCTGCGGCACAATCTGCAGGCTGACCTCGGGATAGCGCGCCAGAAAGGGCTGTAGCAGCAGCGGCAAAAACGACTGGGAAAACACCGGCAGGCAGGCGACAGACAGTTCGCCCTGGCGAAATTCGCGCAGGCTCTCGGCGGCGCTGACGATGCGGTCCAGTCCGTACCAGGAACGCTGAACCTCCTCAAACAGCCGCAATCCCTGCACCGTTGGCTGCAAGCGCCCGCGGGTGCGCTCAAACAGTTGCAGCCCGATCACCTTTTCAAAACGTGCCAGCTCGCGGCTGACGGTCGGCTGAGAGGTGTTCAGCAGGCGAGCCGCCTCGGTCAGGTTGCCGGTGGTCATCACCGCATGGAAGATTTCGATATGGCGTAAATTGACGGCGGGCATGGCGGCTCTCGGCGGATTGGCGGTATCCATATCATTTTTGCATAGAGTCACGATAAAACGATATTTTTTATTCTCTTCAGCCTATGGCGTAATCATAAAAAAACACGCACAACACAGATAACGCCGGAGTTCATTATGCCACGCTCGCTTTACGCCACCGATACCGACCTGACTGCCGGGAACCTGCTCCGCCTGCCTGGCGAATTTGGCTGCCCGGTGTGGGTCTACGACGCGCAGATTATCCGCCGCCAGATAGCCCAGCTCAGCCAGTTCGACGTGGTGCGCTTTGCCCAGAAGGCCTGCTCCAATATCCATATTTTGCGCTTGATGCGTGAACAGGGCGTCAAGGTGGATTCCGTCTCCCTCGGGGAGATTGAACGTGCGCTGGCGGCGGGTTATGACCCGCAGCAGCATCCGGAAGATATCGTTTTTACCGCCGACCTGATCGACGAGGCGACGCTGGAACGCGTCAAGGCCCTGCAGATCCCGGTGAATGCCGGTTCAGTCGATATGCTGAGCCAACTGGGGGAAGTCTCTCCCGGTCATCGCGTCTGGCTGCGCGTCAACCCGGGCTTTGGTCACGGCCACAGCCAAAAAACCAACACCGGCGGCGAAAACAGCAAACACGGGATCTGGTACAGCCATCTGCCGGCGGCGCTGGAAATAATGCGTCGCTACCAGCTCCAGCTGGTGGGGATCCACATGCATATTGGTTCCGGGGTTGACTATGGCCATCTGGAGCAGGTTTGCGGCGCGATGGTGCGTCAGGTGGTGGAGTTTGGCCAGGATCTACAGGCGATCTCCGCCGGTGGCGGGCTGTCGATCCCTTATCGCGAAGGTGAAGAGGCGATCGATACCGATCATTACTATGGCCTGTGGAACGCCGCGCGCGAACAGATCGCCCGACATCTCGGCCATCCGGTGAAACTGGAAATCGAGCCGGGTCGCTTCCTGGTGGCTGAATCCGGGGTGCTGGTCTCTCAGGTCCGTAGCGTCAAAGAGATGGGCAGTCGCCACTTTGTGCTGATTGATGCCGGTTTTAACGATCTGATGCGTCCGTCAATGTACGGCAGCTATCACCATATTACCGCCCTGGCGGCGGATGGCCGCAACCTGAGCGCCGCACCGCTTGTCGACACCGTCGTGGCCGGGCCGCTGTGCGAATCGGGCGACGTCTTTACTCAGCAGGAAGGGGGCAAGGTAGAGACGCGTTTGCTGCCTGAAGTCGCGCCGGGGGATTATCTGGTGCTGCATGATACGGGGGCCTACGGCGCGTCAATGTCCTCAAACTACAACAGCCGCCCGCTGCTGCCGGAAGTGCTGTTCGACAACGGCAGCGCACGGCTGATCCGTCGTCGGCAGACGATTCAGGAGCTGCTGGCCTTAGAGCAGTTCTAAAAATAGGGTCCCGTCGTTACCGACTCCCGCAATACCAGGGTGCCGGTAAACGGCGGGATCGTTTCGATCGGCTGGTCGTTGGCGAGCTTGATCGCCTGATCGATCGCGGTGGTTATCATATTATCGATCGGCAGATAGACCGTCGACAGGCCGGGCTCCAGCCATTTCGCGCTCGGGGCATCGTCGAAGCCGAACAGCGAAACGTCCTGCGGGATTTGCAGCCCCGCCTGGTGCAGCGCTTTTGAGGCGCCCAGCGCCATATCATCGTTACACGAAAACAGCGCGCTGAACGTTGTGTTCTCAGCAAGCAGCTCGCGACACAGTTCATAGCCGCGGGTCATCGTAGAATCGCCGTATTTAACTTTCGCCGGATCCCAGGCGATACCGTGCTTTTTCAGGGCCTTGCGGTATCCCTGCAGACGGGCCTTCCCCGTCGGCGTGTGCATCGGCACGGTGATGCAGGCGATATCCCGGTGCCCTTGCGTAATCAGATAACTGACCGCCTGAAAAGCCGCATCTTCCTGCTCGAAGAACACGCAGCGTTCCCGCGCCAGGCTGACGTCGCGGTTAATCACCACCAGCGGCGTATCGATGGATTCGATCAGCGACATGATCTTCTTTTCGCTCATGTGGCGGGTATAGAGGATGATGGCGTCGCACTGGCGGTCGGCGAGCATCTGTACCGCCTCTTCTTCGCGTTCCGGGGCATCGTGGCCGTCGGTGACGATCAGCTGTTTTCCCCAGGCTTCCGTCTGGCGCGAAGCCTGTTGCAGCAGGCGGCCAAAATAGAAACCATCGAAGGTCGAAACCACCAGTCCGATACTGTTGCTGGTGCGGTTCGCCAACGAACGGGCGAGAAAGTTTGGCCGGTATCCCAGCTCTTCCATCGCTTTGAATACCTGTTGGCGGGTGCTCTCTTTTACCTGACCTGTGCCGTTCAACACGCGGGAAACCGTCGCTTTAGAGACGCCTGCGCGAATTGAGACATCCAGCATTGTAGCCATTCATCGATTCCTGATTTCACGTGATAAACCGCAGTTTATCACAGACATTCAGGGGGATATGCGCCCAACCGGGGGCAAAGAACTATCGCGATCACGCTTTTTGCAGGAAATGCCCGCAAAATGGTTCTTCCACGCGCTGACCTCCTCGCCACCGACCGCTGCGGGCGCGGTATACTGGCAGCCAGAGAATTTTTCAGCAGGGGATCGGTTATGCATATTCAGCCCTTATACGCCGCGCCGCAGCACGCCGAACAGGTGGCGATGTGGCTCTGGCAGGCCTTTGGCGGCGAAACGCTGCCGCTGCCTTTTTTTGCTACTCTCATTGCCCACAGCCAGACGCCGGAGGCGCTGCCGCTGACCTTTATCGCCGTCGAGGGTGAGACGCTGGCAGGGACGGTGGGGCTGTGGCGCTGCGACTTAATCAGCCGTCAGGATCTGTTCCCGTGGATGGCGGCGCTGTATGTCGCCCCGCACGCGCGTGGACGGGGCATCGCGGGAAAGCTGCAACAGCATGCGATCGACTATGCGCGCCAGCTCGGGTACCCGCAGCTGTATCTCTACTCCGCCTGCCGCGATTTTTATGAGCGTTTTGGCTGGCAGTATATTGGTGAAGGGCTGGATTACCCGGCCACCCCCGTCAGCCTGTATCGTTACGACTTATCGCTTTCCGACGGCGCCATCACCGAATGACGGCGAACCAGCGTCGGGCTGAATAGATGGGTGATTTCAGGCGCCGGGCGCTGATCTGCCAGCGCCAGTGCCAGTTCGGCGGCCTGCGTTGCCATGGTGACGATGGGGTAACGCACCGTCGTCAGGCGCGGGCGAACATAGCGCGAGATCAGCACATCATCGAAGCCAATCAGCGAAATCTCGCGCGGGACGTCGATACCATTATCATTCAGCACCCCCATCGCGCCGGCGGCCATCGAGTCGTTATAACAGGCGACAGCGGTAAAATTTCTGCCGCGCCCCAGCAGTTCGGTGATGGCCTGCTCGCCGCCGCTTTCATCAGGTTCGGCAAAGGTCACCAGCCGATCGTTGCAGGGCAGGCCGCTCTCCGTTAACGCCGCGTAATAGCCTTGCAGACGATCTTCAGCATCCGAAATCGCGTGGTTGGAGCAGAGGTAGCCGATACGGGTATGCCCCTGTTGGATCAGATGACGGGTCGCCAGCCAGGCGCCGTAGCGGTCATCCAGCGCCACGCAGCGCTGTTCAAAGCCCGCCAGAATACGGTTGATCAGCACCATGCCGGGGATCTGTTTCATCAACCCGACGAGCTCATCATCGGGGATCATTTTCGCGTGTACCACCAGCGCAGCGCAGCGATGGCGGATAAGCTGCTCAATCGCCTGACGCTCTTTTTTAATGCTGTGATACCCGTTGCCGATCAGCAAAAAGTTACCGGTGTTGTAGGCCACCTGTTCGACGGCTTTGACCATGGCACCGAAGAAAGGATCGGACACGTCACCCACCACCAGCCCAACGGTCTCCGTTGACTGCTGCGCCAGCGCGCGCGCGTTCGCATTGGGATGATAATTGAGCGTTTCCATCGCCGCAGTCACCGACTGGCGCGAGGTTTCACTGGCTTTGGGGGAGTTGTTGATTACGCGGGATACGGTAGCGACGGACACTCCAGCGAGTCGGGCTACATCCTTAATTGTCGCCATACCAGACCTTTTATAGGGTAAGCGTTTACATAACGGTTATGTTACGGGAAAGTGCTGCAGATTCAAGGCTGGAGGCGTCTGGCGTTACGCAAATGTGATGCAGATTGACCTTCATGGTGAAAAAGTTACACAGCGACAAGCGCGGGGGCGCAGACGAATGAAACGGCGAAGGGAAGATTCACACCTTTGCTTACACTTTGCGATTAGCTGTTGCGAATGTTCGCTGGTTTATCCATTCATTGCATTGATATTCTGGCTATCCCAGAGGTATTGATAGGTGGAGCTAACGTAACGTTAGCCACTCTAATTACACCAGCCTGCGCAGATGCGCAGGTTTTTTTTGCCCCTCGTCTGAACATGCCGCGTTCGCCCCGTGACAGGCCCTCGGCACCCTCAGCGGATGGCTCTCTTCCTGTCCGCCGCTCGCCGCTGTTACAGATAGCGAAAATGGCAATAACTGGTTGCACTTAGGTTTATTCCCTTGCGTTTTATCGCTGGTGCGGCAGGGGCAAAAAACCGGACAATCAGGGTCCCAGAGGTATTGATAGGTGAGTTTTTAAGTACGCATTTCGTACTGATTATCTTGCACCGGCCTGCGCAGATGCGCAGGTTTTTTTTCTGCCAGACATTTCTTCCGCACTGCTTTCAAACGCCTTCTCGTGTAACCTGCAATGACTTAATCACCGGTCAAATGGAGTTGTTATGCTGTTGGCATTTTTCAGGCTGTTGTTCAAAGGGTTGTATCGGGTCAGATTGACCGGTGACACGCAGTCCTTGCAACAACAAAAGGTGTTGATCACCCCGAATCACGTCTCGTTTCTCGATGGGATCCTGCTCGCCTTATTCCTGCCCGTCCGACCGGTCTTTGCGGTGTACAGTTCTATCAGCCAGCGCTGGTTTATGCGCGTGCTGACGCCGCTTATCGACTTTGTCCCGCTCGACCCGACGAAACCGATGTCGATAAAACACCTGGTGCGGCTGATTGAGCAGGGGCGTCCGGTGGTTATCTTCCCGGAAGGGCGTATCTCGGTTAGCGGTTCGCTGATGAAAATCTATGACGGGGCGGCGTTCGTGGCCGCAAAGTCGCAGGCCACCATTATCCCACTGCGTATTGAAGGCGCGGAACTGACTCCGTTCAGCCGCCTCAAAGGGCTGGTTAAACGCCGTCTGTTCCCACGGATCCGGCTGCATTTGCTGCCGCCAACCCGCATTGAAATGCCTCAGGCGCCTCGCGCCCGCGATCGCCGCAAAATTGCCGGGGAGATGCTGCACCAGATCATGATGGAAGCGCGCATGGCGGTGCGCCCGCGAGAAACGCTGTATGAATCGCTGCTGGCGGCGCAGGATCGGTTCGGGGCGCGCAAACATTGCGTGGAAGATATTAATTTCCAGCCTGATACCTACCGCAAGCTGCTGACGAAAACCCTCTTCGTGGCGCGCATCCTCGAAAAATACAGCACACAGGGCGAGAAAATCGGCCTGATGTTGCCCAACGCCGGAATCAGCGCGGCGGTGATTTTTGGCGCCATTGCCCGCGGGCGGGTTCCGGCGATGATGAACTACACCGCCGGGGTAAAAGGGCTGAGCAGTGCGATAACCGCCGCTGAAATTAAAACTGTATTTACCTCCCGCACTTTCCTTGATAAAGGCAAACTCTGGCACCTGCCGGAGCAGCTCACGCAGGTGCGTTGGGTCTTCCTTGAAGACCTGAAGGGCGACATCACGACCGGCGATAAGCTGTGGATTTTTGGCCACCTGCTGGCGCCGAAGCTGGCGCAGGTCAAACAGCAGCCGGAAGATGCGGCGATGATCCTGTTTACCTCCGGTTCGGAAGGCAACCCGAAAGGCGTGGTGCACAGCCACAAAAGCCTGCTGGCTAACGTCGAACAGATTAAAACGATTGCTGACTTTACCGCCAACGATCGCTTTATGTCGGCGTTGCCGCTGTTCCACTCTTTTGGCCTGACGGTGGGGCTGCTGACGCCGCTGTTTACCGGCGCAGAAGTGTTTCTCTATCCCAGCCCGCTGCACTACCGCGTGGTGCCGGAGCTGGTCTACGATCGTAACTGTACGGTGCTGTTCGGGACCTCGACCTTCCTCGCGAACTACGCGCGCTTTGCCAACCCGTATGATTTCTACCGTTTGCGCTACGTGGTGGCCGGGGCGGAAAAACTTCAGGAGAGCACGAAGCAACTGTGGCAGGACAAATTTGGCCTGCGCATTCTCGAAGGCTATGGCGTCACCGAATGTGCGCCGGTGGTATCGATTAACGTCCCGATGGCGGCGAAGGTGGGCACCGTCGGGCGTATTCTGCCGGGGATGGATGCGCGCCTGCTGGCGATGCCGGGTATTGCAGAGGGCGGACGCCTGCAGTTAAAAGGGCCGAACATCATGAATGGCTATCTGCGGGTGGAGAACCCGGGCGTGCTGGAAGCGCCGGCGGCGGAAAATCAGCATGGCGAAGTGGAAAGCGGCTGGTATGACACCGGGGATATCGTCACCTTTGACGAGCAGGGCTACGTGCGCATTCAGGGACGTGCTAAGCGCTTCGCGAAAATCGCCGGCGAAATGGTGTCGCTGGAAATGGTCGAACAGGTGGCGTTGGCCGTCTCACCTGACAAGATGCATGCCACGGCGATTAAACAAGACGCCGCTAAAGGCGAGGCGCTGGTGCTCTTTACCACCGATAATGAACTGAACCGTGAAAAACTGCTGCGTTACGCCCGTGAGCATGGCGTGCCGGAGCTGGCGGTACCGCGCGACATTCGCTGGCTGAAGCAGTTGCCGGTTCTCGGCAGCGGCAAGCCGGACTTTGTCACCCTTAAAGGTATGGTTGAGCAGACGGAAGATTCTGATGAGTGAGTCAGTACACACTAACACCTCGCTGTACTCAAAAGGGATGATGGCGGTCATCTGCGCCCAGTTCCTCTCGGCATTTGGCGATAATGCGCTGCTGTTTGCCACGCTGGCGCTGATGAAGCAGCAGTTCTACCCGGACTGGAGCCAGCCGGTGATGCAGATGCTGTTTGTAGGCGCTTACATACTGTTTGCGCCGTTTGTCGGCCAGTTTGCCGACAGCTTTGCCAAAGGGCGAGTGATGATGGTCGCCAATGGCATGAAGCTGGTTGGCGCAGGCTGCATCTGTTTTGGCCTGAACCCGTTTATCGGCTATACCCTGGTGGGGATCGGCGCGGCGGCCTATTCACCGGCCAAATACGGCATCCTTGGCGAGCTGACCACCGGGGATAAGTTAGTGAAAGCTAACGGTTTGATGGAGTCGTCGACCATTGCGGCTATTTTGCTGGGATCGATGGCCGGCGGTATTCTGGCCGACTGGCACGTGCTGGCCGCGCTGGCTATCTGCGCGCTGGTGTACGGCGGGGCGGTGATCGCCAACCTGTGGATCCCCAAGCTGCCGGCGGCGCGTCCCGGCCAGTCATGGCGGTTTACGCCGATGACCTACAGTTTCTTTAGCGCCTGTAAGACGCTGTGGCGTAACGGGGAAACGCGCTTTTCACTGACCGGAACCAGTCTGTTCTGGGGCGCTGGCGTGACGCTGCGTTTCCTGCTGGTGCTGTGGGTACCGGCGGCGCTTGGCATCACCAGCAACGCCATGCCGACCTATCTTAACGCGATGGTGGCGGTGGGGATTGTGCTGGGGGCCGGGGCTGCCGCGAAGCTGGTGACGTTGCAAACCGTGTCCCGCTGCATGCCTGCCGGGATTTTAATCGGCGTGGCGGTGATCTTCTTTGCTCTCCAGCAGTCGCTGCTGCCCGCATTTGCTTTGCTGTTGCTGCTCGGTATTTTTGGCGGCTTCTTTATTGTGCCGCTCAATGCGCTGCTGCAGGAACGCGGTAAGCATACCGTAGGCGCAGGTAATGCCATTGCGGTACAGAATCTCGGTGAAAACGTGGCGATGCTGCTGATGCTGGGGCTCTATTCGCTGGCGGTGAGTATCGGTATTCCGGTGGTTGGCGTCGGGATTGGCTTTGGCGCGGTGTTTGCGCTGGCTATTGCCGCGCTGTGGATCTGGGGACGGCGTAAATAATTTCCCGGAGGCGATGCTACGCATCTGTCCGGGCTACAAGTTCGTGCGGTTTTGTAGCCGGATAAGGCGTTAGCCGCGACCCGGGAATCTCCCCGGCTCGCGCTGCGCTTAGCCGGGCTACCGTACCCTGCATAGGGCGATTTTGTAGCCCGGGTCAGGCGTGAGCCGCGACCCGGGAATCTCCCCGGCTCGCGCTGCGCTTAGCCGGGCTACTGTACCCTGCATGCGGCGATTTTGTCGCCCGGATAAGGCGTGAGCCGCGACCCGGGAATCTCCCCCGGCTCGCGCTGCGCTTAGCCGGGCTAGCGTATCCTGCATAGGGCGATTTTGTAGCCCGGGTAAGGCGTTTACGCCGCGACCCGGGGTTACGGCCTTACGGTGCCGGGTAGGTATAGACCTGGTGCACCGCTTCAATTTCCGCTAACACCTCTTCACTCAGCTCAAGATGCAGGCTCTCAACGTTGGTTTTAAGCTGCTCCAGCGTGGTGGCGCCCAGCAGGGTGCTGGCGACGAACGGCTGACGACGGACAAAGGCCAGCGCCATCTGCGCCGGGTCGACGTTATGGCGTCTGGCGATATCGACATAGGCCGCCACCGCTTTCTGCGACTGTTCGCTGCTATAGCGCGTGAAGCGGCTGAAGAGCGTATTGCGCGCGCCGACCGGTTTTGCTCCATGAAGATACTTGCCGGTCAGGGTGCCAAATGCCAGGCAGGAGTAGGCCAGCAGCTCAACGCCTTCATACTGGCTGACTTCCGCCAGACCCACTTCGTAGCTACGGTTCAGCAGGCTGTAGGGATTCTGGATGGTGACGATGCGCGGCAGGTCGTGTTTATCCGCCAGGTGCAGGTAGCGCATCACGCCAAAGGCCGTTTCGTTGGAGACGCCGATATAGCGGATTTTACCGGCGCGCTGGAATTCGGTGAGCGCTTCCAGGGTATCCAGCAGGGTGACGACCGGCGCGGAGTCGGTCCAGGTATAGCCCAGTTTGCCGAAGCAGTTGGTCGGGCGCTGCGGCCAGTGAACCTGGTAGAGGTCGAGATAATCGGTTTGCAGACGCTTGAGGCTGTCGTGCAGCGCGTCACGGATGTTTTTACGATCCAGCGCATGGTTGGGGCGAATACTGCTGTCGTTGTTACGCGCGGGGCCGCTGACTTTAGAGGCGATAACCAGCTTTTCGCGATTGCCGCGTTTCGCCAGCCAGTTGCCGACGTACGTTTCCGTCAGCCCCTGGGTTTCCGGGCGTGGGGGGACAGGATACATCTCAGCGACATCAATCAGGTTAATGCCCTGGCTGACAGCGTAGTCGAGCTGTTGGTGCGCGTCGGCCTCGCTATTCTGCTCACCAAAAGTCATAGTGCCCAGCCCGAGCGTGCTGATTTCAAGAGAACTGTGTGGGATACGGTGATACTGCATAGCCGGCTTCCTTTTTTATTAACAAGGTCAGGAGTTCCCCGACAAAGGAGTATCAAAATGGCAGAGGGGGAGAAAAAGAGGAAGTAAAAAAATCAAAAAAGCCGGGGTTTCAGAATCCGAAGACGCGATGTCGCGGAGGGTTCAGAGGATCCCGACTCTTTATCAAGAGGGGCCGCTGTCGGGGAAGGCGGCCTCACCAGGCAGGTGCTGGCAGGCGTCTGGCCGACGAAAAGTCTTAACGTTTAATAATCTGCGAAACATCGTCGCGGTTGATCTGCATTTTATTGCCCTGCTGATCTTCGTAGCTGATGAGGCCGGTATCATCATCAACGGCTGGCTTACCATCGGTCAGGATCATGCGTCCGTCTTTTGTCGCCATCACGTAATTGCTGCTGCAACCGGAAACCGAGAACGTCAGTCCTACGGCTGAAATCAATACTGCCCATTTTTTCATCGTCATTACCTCTTGGATGGTCGTACCTCGCACCAGTGTATTAATAGCCTGATTTGTGAGACATAAAAAGCAGGAAAGTCTTAAAAAATTTTGCAGCCCAGGGTTTGGGCTGCATTTCTGTGGGTTACAGCGGATTTTTTTTATTACGCAGCAGGTTAAGGCTTTCGACGGCAATCGAAAAGAACATCGCGAAGTAGATGTAGCCTTTCGGAATGTGTATTTCGAAGCTTTCCAGCATCAGCGTAAAGCCGACCAGAATCAGAAACGACAGGGCCAGCATTTTCACCGATGGATGACGGTCGACAAAGTCGCCAATCGGTCGGGCGGCGAACATCATTACGCCGACGGCAATGACCACCGCGGCCATCATGATGAACAGATGATCCGACAGCCCAACCGCGGTAATCACCGAGTCGAGGCTGAAAATGATATCCAGTACCATGATCTGCACGATGGCGCCCATAAATGAATGGACATTGGTTTTTAGCCCTTCCTCTTCTCCCTCGATCGACTCGTGGATCTCTTTACTCGCCTTCCAGATAAGGAACAGACCGCCGAGCAGTAAGATCAAATCGCGAAACGAGATCGCGTGGTCGAAAACGGTAAACAGCGGATGGGTGAGCTTAACGACCCAGGCGATAGAGGCCAGCAGCCCCAGACGCATCAGCATCGCGCCCATCAACCCGATACGTCTTGCGTGAGCACGCTGGGCGGTAGGCAGTTTGGCAACAACCAGAGAGAGAAAAATAATATTATCGATCCCCAGCACTATCTCCAGCAGCGTCAGCGTACCGAGCGCCAGCCAGGCGTTGGGATCGGTTATCCATGCAAATAACATTGTTCAAAGTCCTGCAAAAAAGAAAGTCGCAATTATATGCAAGCTGGCAGGCAGAACAAAAAATTAATCGTGGCCGAGGAGAAAATGACGGGCCAGCAGGGCGGCGGTGAAATTCTTCTTCAGGTAGAAGCCGCGCGGCAGCGTGAGAATCGGCTCACCGCGGGCGCCAATCGCCTCGGTTAACGCTTTGCTGTTGGCGGCCTTCGGGCGCAGTTGCAGCACCTCGCCATGACGAGCGGTGATGCGTTCCACCTGACCGAGCACGATCAGATCCATCAGCTCCTCCCAGTCCATTCGCAGCTGGCGATCCTCTTCTTCATTGGGGCTCCACAGCAGCGGGGCGCCGACGCGGCGTTCCGCCAGCGGAATGGCGCGATCCCCTTCCACCGGTATCCACAGGACGCGTTTAAGCTTATGGCGCACATGGCTGCTCTCCCAGGTCACGCCGCTGTTACCGGTAAGCGGGGCGACGCAAACAAAAGTGGTTTCCAGCGGACGACCCTGGCTATCGACAGGTATGGTCTTCAGCTCGACGCCCAGCGCGGCGAAATCCTGCTCGGGTTTACTGCCGGCGCTGGCGCCCAGCCAGATCTCCAGCAGAATACCGATCCATCCTTTATCGCGTTTTAAATCGCGTGGAATGGCAATCCCCGCCAGCGCCGCCAGTTCGCCCAGCGAGTAGCCCGCTAACCCCTGCGCTTGGGTCAGGAGCTGCTGCTGGGTGTGCGGTGGGGATGTTAGCGGCGCGATGGCGGGCATACGGTAAAACCTCTGGTTAAAAAGTGAACGCTAATTCAGCGCATTGTGGATAGAGTTTACCTTTTTCTGGGTAACTATGACAATTTGATGATTCGTATGGATTTTTTTTCATTTTTTTGTCGTTGTGAAAACAGTGAAAGCGGGTTTTCCAGAACTGGTCACTGGCAATGAACAGGATCTTACACCATGTTATCCACAGAAAAATGGGATAACTGGGGAAAAGTGGCACTACTGTTTCCATTTACAGCCTTGACGTGCGACGAAAATCGAATTTTTAGACAAAATGTGCCCAGTGGACTCGGATAATCTGTGGATAAAATCGTCATTGCTCGATCTTTCATCAGTTCCAGGATCACATGTGTGATGATCATCACGTTTAACTGTAATTATTGAAAGGTATATGTGCTAACATAATGAATGTAATGCCATTATTAAATGATATGATTCGTAGGCGATTCGGACTACTCCGGGTTTTCCCTGGGTAATTCCATACTTCTTCACAACTCTATCCACAGAAAAAGTGAATAAAATGGGGTCGCGATCGCTTTCGTTGTTTATAACTCTGCTGATTACTGTGAGTTATTCAAATGTTATTCGGCGGCACAGTGGCAACAGAGTGGTTTACCGTTCACAGCGAGTGTGAAACAATCGTTCACATTGAAGATTATTTTGAGGTAGTCCGGTGATTGATGACGATGGCTACCGCCCAAATGTCGGTATTGTAATCTGTAATCGCCAGGGCCAGGTGATGTGGGCCAGGCGCTATGGTCAGCACTCGTGGCAGTTCCCGCAAGGGGGCATTAATCCAGGTGAATCAGCCGAGCAGGCCATGTATCGGGAATTGTTCGAAGAGGTGGGGTTAAGTCGTAAAGATGTGCGAATCCTGGCCTCAACCCGTAACTGGCTGCGTTACAAGTTGCCTAAACGTTTGGTGCGTTGGGACACAAAGCCGGTTTGTATCGGCCAGAAACAGAAGTGGTTTCTCCTGCAGTTGATCGGCAGCGATGCGGAAATCAATATGCAAACCAGTAGTACGCCTGAGTTTGATGGTTGGCGCTGGGTAAGTTACTGGTACCCGGTTCGTCAGGTGGTGTCGTTTAAGCGCGACGTGTACCGCCGGGTGATGAAAGAGTTTGCCAGCATGACCATGTCGCTGGCGGAAAGTGCACCTAAACCGCAAAGCGCGCCTGCTTATCGACGTAAAAGAGGTTAAGCCACGCATATTATGCTCACTCGGTTACGAGAAATCGTCGAGAAGGTCGCGAGTGCGCCGCGTTTAAACGAGGCGCTGGATATCCTGGTCACCGATATCTGCATTGCGATGGAAACGGAAGTTTGTTCGGTTTACCTGGCCGATCACGATCGACGATGTTATTACCTGATGGCCACTCGCGGGCTGAAAAAACCTCGCGGGCGTACCGTTGCGCTCGCGTTTGACGAAGGCCTCGTTGGCCTGGTCGGGCGCCTTGCCGAGCCTATCAACCTTGCCGATGCGCAAAAACACCCCAGCTTTAAATACATTCCGGCCGTTAAAGAGGATCGCTTCCGCGCGTTTCTTGGCGTGCCGATTATCCAGCGGCGTCAGCTGCTTGGGGTGCTGGTGGTGCAGCAGCGTGAGCTGCGTCAGTTTGACGAAAGCGAAGAGTCGTTTCTCGTCACTCTGGCGACGCAAATGGCCGCCATTCTTTCCCAGTCTCAGTTGACCGCGCTGTTTGGCCAGTATCGACAGACGCGTATTCGCGCGCTGCCCGCCTCCTCCGGGGTGGCGATTGCCGAAGGCTGGATGGACATCAGTCTGCCGCTCATGGAGCAGGTGTACGAAGCCTCGACGCTGGATACGGCTTCCGAACGCGAACGCCTGACCGGCGCGCTGGAAGAAGCGGCGAGCGAGTTTCGTCGCTACAGCAAGCGCTATGCCGCCGGGGCGCAAAAAGAGACGTCGGCGATCTTCGATCTTTATTCGCACCTGCTTTCCGACGCGCGTCTGCGCCGCGAGCTCTTTGCGGAGGTCGACAAAGGCGCGGTGGCAGAATGGGCGGTGAAAAAGATCATCGAGAAATTCGCCGAACAGTTTGCCGCCCTGAGCGACGGTTATCTGAAAGAGCGGGCTGGCGATCTACGTACTCTCGGCCAGCGCCTGCTTTTCCACCTCGACGATTCCATTCAGGGCCCCAATACCTGGCCGGCGCGTATTGTGCTGGTGGCGGACGAGCTGTCGGCCACGACGCTGGCGGAAGTTCCGCAGGACAGGCTGGCGGGCGTCGTCGTCCGCGATGGCGCCGCGAACTCCCACGCCGCCATTATGGTGCGGGCGCTGGGGATCCCGACGGTTATGGGGGCGGATATCCAGCCTTCGCTACTCCACGGTCACATGCTGGTGGTGGATGGCTACCGCGGCGAACTGCTGGTCGACCCGGAACCGGCGCTGCTGCAGGAATATCAGCGCCTGGTCAGCGAAGAGAATGAACTCAGCCGGCTGGCGGAAGACGATCTGGAACACACTTCCGAGCTGAAAAGCGGCGAGCGGGTGAAGGTTATGCTGAACGCTGGCCTGAGCCTGGAACATGAAGAAAAACTGGGCAATTTTATCGACGGCATCGGTCTGTACCGCACGGAAATTCCGTTTATGCTGCAAAGCGGTTTCCCGTCGGAAGAGGAGCAGGTCGCCCAGTATCAGGGCATGCTGCAGATGTTTAATGAAAAGCCCGTGACCCTGCGTACGCTGGATATCGGCGCCGATAAGCAGCTGCCGTACATGCCGATCAGCGAAGAGAACCCGTGCCTCGGCTGGCGCGGGATCCGTATTACCCTCGATCAGCCGGAAATTTTTCTCATCCAGGTGCGCGCCATGCTGCGTGCCAATGCGGCGACCGGCAATCTGAGTATTTTGCTGCCAATGGTGACCAGCCTTGACGAAGTGGATGAAGCGCGTCGCCTGATCGATCGCGCCAGCCGTGAAGTCGAAGAGATGATTGGCTACGCCATTCCTCGCCCGCGTCTTGGCGTGATGCTGGAAGTGCCTTCGATGGTCTTTATGCTGCCGAACCTCGCCAGCCGCGTGGACTTTATTTCGGTTGGGACCAATGACCTGACTCAGTATATCCTCGCCGTCGATCGTAACAACACCCGGGTCGCCAGCATGTATGACAGCCTGCATCCCGCGGTGCTACGGGCGTTGGCGATGATTGCGCATGACGCCGAACGCTTCGGCATCGACCTGCGGCTGTGCGGTGAAATGGCGGGCGATCCGATGTGCGTGACTATCCTGATTGGCCTTGGCTATCGCCATTTGTCGATGAACGGTCGCTCGGTGGCAAGGGTTAAATACTTGCTGCGGCGTATCGATATTGCAGAAGCTCAGGAGCTGTCGCGCCGGAGCCTTGAGGCGCAGATGGCCACGGAAGTTCGTCATCAGGTGGCGGCTTTCATGGAGCGACGCGGCCTGGGCGGCTT
Organism: Raoultella sp. T31; assembly: GCF_002806725.1. NCBI lineage: Bacteria > Pseudomonadati > Pseudomonadota > Gammaproteobacteria > Enterobacterales > Enterobacteriaceae > Klebsiella > Raoultella sp. T31. The sequence goes on along the minus strand of NZ_PIBO01000045.1, from coordinate 16,064 downwards.
GATCCGCGGCGGCCGGTAGCCGTCAGAGAGCGGTAGGCCGGGTAAGCTTAGCGCCACCCGGCAAAAGAATGGCGCACTCAGGTAGCCCGGACAGACGATCGGTGCCGCCTTTGGAAAACTGCCGTGCGCTGTTAGCATTCATATACATATCTTTTACAACAACGGCACGGCCAGCGAATTAACCTTATGCTATTATTCGCCCCCTTGGAGCTCCCGTATTGGTCGGGCGTGTATGATTACCGCTGTCCACTTTCGGCGGAATAACAAGTCTTTATGGTGACAGATGAATAGTGGCTACCTGCATTTCCCGGATTTTGATCCGGTGATATTTTCCGTTGGGCCGGTCTCCCTCCACTGGTACGGTTTGATGTACCTGGTCGGGTTTGTTTTTGCGATGTGGCTAGCCACCCGTCGGGCCAATCGTCCGGGCAGCGGCTGGAGCAAAAACGAAGTTGAAAATCTGCTGTATGCCGGGTTCCTTGGCGTTTTCCTCGGTGGCCGTATCGGCTACGTCCTGTTCTATAATCTGCCGGTTTTCCTGCAGGATCCGCTGTATCTGTTCCGCGTCTGGGACGGCGGCATGTCGTTCCACGGTGGTCTGATTGGCGTGATCCTCGTGATGATCATTTTTGCCAAACGCACCAAACGCACTTTCTTCCAGGTCTCCGATTTTATCGCGCCGCTGATCCCCTTTGGCCTCGGGGCGGGGCGTCTGGGCAACTTTATCAACGGTGAGCTGTGGGGACGCGTCGATCCGAGCTTCCATTATTCGATGATTTTCCCCGGCTCGCGCGCAGAAGATCTGGCGCTGCTGCCGTCTCATCCGCAATGGCAATCGCTGTTCGATACCTACGGCGCACTGCCGCGTCACGCTTCGCAGCTATACGAACTGGCGCTGGAAGGGGTCGTCCTGTTCCTGATCCTGAACCTGTTTATCCGTAAACCGCGCCCGACCGGCTCGGTCTCGGGTTTGTTCCTGATTGGCTACGGCCTGTTCCGCATTATCGTGGAATTCTTCCGCCAGCCAGACCAGCAGTTCACCGGCGAATGGGTACAGTACATCAGTATGGGGCAGATTCTTTCGATCCCAATGGTGCTTGCGGGTATCATTATGATGGTCTGGGCGTACCGTCGTCGTCCGCAGCAACAAACTTCTTGAGGAACCATGAAACAGTATCTTGATTTGATGCAGAAAGTGCTCGCCGAGGGCACGCAAAAAAATGACCGCACCGGTACCGGCACTCTCTCCATCTTCGGCCATCAGATGCGTTTTAACCTGCAGGAAGGCTTCCCGCTGGTGACGACCAAGCGCTGTCATTTACGCTCCATCATCCATGAACTGCTGTGGTTCCTCCAGGGTGACACCAACATCGCGTATCTGCATGAAAACAATGTCACTATCTGGGACGAGTGGGCAGATGAAAATGGCGATCTGGGGCCGGTTTACGGCAAACAGTGGCGCTCCTGGCCTGCGCCGGACGGCCGCCATATCGACCAGATCAGCACCGTGATGGAACAGCTGAAAAACGACCCGGATTCACGTCGCATCATCGTTTCTGCGTGGAACGTGGGCGAGCTGGATAAAATGGCGCTGGCGCCGTGCCATGCGTTTTTCCAGTTCTACGTCGCGGACGGAAAACTCTCCTGTCAGCTGTATCAGCGTTCCTGCGATGTGTTCCTCGGCCTGCCGTTTAACATCGCCAGCTATGCGCTGCTGGTGCACATGGTCGCCCAGCAGTGCGATCTGGAAGTCGGTGATTTTGTCTGGACCGGTGGGGATACTCACCTCTACAGCAACCACCTTGCACAGACGGATCTGCAGCTGAGCCGCGAACCGCGTCCGCTGCCGAAGCTGGTCATCAAACGCAAACCGGCGTCGATTTTCGATTACCGCTTTGAAGATTTCGATATCGAAGGTTACGACCCGCATCCGGGAATTAAAGCACCGGTGGCGATTTAATTCGTCCGGTACAGGATGCCATAGAAAGCTAAAAACCGGTGCCTGAGGCGCCGGTTTTTTTACCTGCGCAACCACGCTCCCTGATTTTCTGCAACCGTCTGCAAGGCTGACGCCTGGCTTCGGCACGCCTCGCGAAACGCTATTTTGTCCGTCGTCTTCGCGCTGCCTTTTCCCCATACTCGCGGGATGAACAGACAACGCGGCTATACCCTTATTGAAACGCTGATCGCGCTGGCGCTGATACTCATCCTCAGCGCTGGCGGAGTCTACAGCTGGCAGAGCTGGCAGCAGCAACAGCGTTTATGGCAAACCGCCAGCCAGGTGCGCGACTATCTGGTGCTGCTACGCGACGACGCAAACTGGCATAACCGCAACCGGCTGGTGAAGGTGGGGCAACGCGGCGGCGGCTGGTGTCTGAGCGCCGAGGAGACACTTGCGGAGTGTGCGACAGCAACGCCGTTTACGCTGCACCCACGCTGGCCGGAAGTGGCGCTCAGCCATATCACGCCGGGATTAGGTTTTTACGGGCTGCGTAACAGCGCCTGGGCCGGCCATATCCGGCTGCAAAGCGCGGGGGGGCGCTGGAATATTATCGTGTCGGACTGGGGACGAATTCGCCTGTGTCGTAATGAGGAGACCGCATCGTGCCTTTAATTCCCCGAGGTTTTTCGCTGGCCGAGACGCTTATCTCGATGGCCATCAGCGCTATCTTACTGATGGGCGCAGCGCGTTTTTTGCCTGCTTTGCAGCGACAGGCGCTGCGGCAGACTCAGCAACAGTCGTTGGATAACGAACTCTGGCAGCGCGTGTATACGGTAGCGAAACATCTGCAGCGTGCGGGCTATTGCGCCGGGGAGTGCGTGGGACAACCGTTGCTCATCGCCAGTGGGGGGCACTGTGCGATCATCCGTTGGGACAGTAATAGCAACGGCGCGTGGGATGCCACGCCGGAAGCAATGTCTGAGGCGACAGGATTTCGTTTGAACAACGGGGCGCTGGAAACGCGACGCGGCGCCACCAGTTGCAGCGATGGCGGATGGGAAAAAATGACAAATCCCGGTGCGCTCAACGTGACCCATTTTCAGATTACCCGCCAGGATATCGCCGGATTTGCTCCCGAGTTCATCGTCATGCTGGCGGCGCACGCGGTGGCGGATCCCCGGATTTCGGCTCAGGCGGAATATCGCGTGACCGGGTATAACTTATGAGCCGTCAGCGTGGGGGCTCCTCGTTGCTGATGGTGCTTTTGCTGCTGGCGCTTGGCAGCATGTTACTACAAGGGCTGAACCAGCAGCAGCGCTCTCTGCTGGCGCAAACCGCGGGGGAAACTCAGGCGATCCGCGAAACGGCTGGCGCGCACTCCGCGCTACAGTGGGGAAAAGCTCTGGCGTGGACGATACAGGATGCCAACGCCTGCCGTTACTCTGCTGCCGAGGGCTGGCGCGCCTGCCTGCGCATTTTTGACGATGCATCGGTCCTGTTAATCGCCAGCGGCGGTCGCATTTTGCTGTGGCAATCCGGCCGGGTTGAAGAGGGCGTCGTGCGCTTTTCTCCCCATGGCTGGAGCGACTTTTGTCCACTAACGGAGGCGAATCTGTGTCGGATGCCGTGAACAATGAGCAGGGTTTTAGCCTGCCGGAAACGCTGCTGGCGATGACCTTACTGGTTATGGTGGTCACTGCGCTTGGCGGCTACCAGCGTGGGCTGGCCACGGGTTTTATTCAGTTGAATCAATATCGCCAGCTGTGGCGCGACGCATGGCGCTATGGCCAGATGAACCCACCGCAGATTCCCCCCGGCGGGTCCGTTACCCGCTTGCAGACATCGGCGGCCAGATGTGTCAGCATCACGGTAACGATCACCATGCCCGTTGATAAACGGGTGCAGATGACCCGGCTGCATTGCCCGGTCAGTCAGTAGTCAGGAGCGAATATGTTAAGGGTGTACCACTCAAACCGTCTGGATGTTCTTGAAGCGTTGATGGAGTTTATCGTCGAGCGCCAGCGGCTGGACGACCCTTTCAAACCGGAAATGGTGCTGGTGCAAAGTACCGGGATGGCGCAGTGGCTACAGATGACGCTGGCAAAACGGTTTGGCATTGCCGCCAACATCGACTTCCCGCTCCCGGCGAGCTTTATCTGGGACATGTTTGTCCGCGTACTGTCGGATATCCCCGGAGAAAGCGCCTTCAGTAAGCAAAGCATGTGCTGGAAACTGATGACCCTGCTGCCGCAACGTCTTGACGATGAGGCTTTTACGCTGCTACGCCACTATCTCCGCGACGACAGCGACAAGCGCAAACTGTTTCAACTGGCAGCCCGGGTCGCCGACCTCTATGACCAGTATCTGGTCTATCGCCCGGAATGGCTGATGCGCTGGGAGGCCGATGAACGCGTCGATGGCCTCGGCGACGCCCAGCAGTGGCAGGCGCCGCTATGGAAGGCGCTGGTCGAACATACCGCCGCGCTGGGGCAGCCGCTCTGGCACCGCGCCAATCTGTACCAGCGTTTTATCAACACGCTGGAGGCGGCGGATGAGCCTCCGGCCGGGCTGCCTTCACGCGTCTTTATTTGCGGGATTTCGGCGCTGCCGCCGGTTTATCTGCAGGCGCTGCAGGCGCTGGGCAAGCACGTCGATGTGTATGTGCTGTTCACCAACCCCTGTCGGTACTACTGGGGCGATATTAAAGATCCGGCCTTTCTGGCGAAACTGATGTCGCGCCAGCGCCGCCATCATCGTGAACTGCGCGAACTCCCGCTGTTTCGCGATAGCGGGCAGGCGCCGGGGTTGTTTAACGATGCAGGGGAACAGGACGTCGGTAACCCGCTGCTCGCCTCATGGGGGAAGCTGGGTCGCGACTATATCTATCTGCTGGCCGGGCTGGAACGTTATGAAGAGCTGGATGCTTTTGTCGATATTACGCCCGATAATCTGCTACACAATTTACAGGCGGATATTCTCGATCTGCGTAATGCCGCAGTGGCCGGGCGAAGCGCGGAAGAGTTCGCCCACAGCCACAGTAAACGCTCGCTTGCTCTGGACGATCGTAGCCTGACTCTTCATGTCTGCCATAGCCCGCAGCGTGAGGTCGAGGTGCTGCATGACCGGCTGCTGGCGATGCTGGAAGAGAACCCTGAACTGACGCCGCGCGACATTATCGTGATGGTGGCGGATATCGACAGCTACAGCCCTTACATTCAGGCGGTATTCGGCAGCGCCAGCGGCGAGCGCTGGCTACCGTGGGCGATTTCCGACCGGCGCGCCACCGAATCGCATCCGGCTCTGCAGGCGTTTATTACGCTGCTTTCTCTGCCCGACAGCCGTTTTGCCAGCGAAGATGTGCTGGCCCTGCTGGATGTCCCGGTGCTCGCCGCGCGCTTTAACATTGATGAAGAGGGGCTGCGCTATCTGCGTCAGTGGGTTAATGAATCCGGCGTGCGCTGGGGAATGGATGACGATAATGTGCGCGAACTGGATCTGCCTGCCACCGGGCAACATACCTGGCGCTTTGGCCTGACGCGCATGCTGCTGGGCTATGCGATGGACAGCAGCCAGGGCGAATGGCGGTCGGTCCTGCCCTACGATGAGTCCAGCGGGCTGATCGCTGAGCTGGTGGGTAATCTGGCTTCGTTGCTGATGCAGCTCAACCTGTGGCGGCGGAAGCTGGCGCAGGAACGACCGCTGGCGGAATGGCTGCCGCTTTGTCGCGAACTGCTCAACGACTTTTTCCTGCCTGACGGCGATACCGAAGCGGCGCTGGCGCTGATTGAACAGCAGTGGCAGGAGGTGATTGGCGAAGGCGCCCAGGCACAATATGAGCAGACCGTCCCTCTGTCTTTATTACGCGATGAACTGGCGCAGCGGTTGGACCAGCAGCGTATCAGCCAGCGTTTCCTCGCCGGGCCGATCAACATCTGCACCCTGATGCCGATGCGCTCCATACCGTTCAAAGTGGTGTGTCTGCTGGGGATGAACGACGGCGTTTATCCGCGGACGCTGGCGCCGCTGGGCTTCGATTTAATGAGCCAGAAACCGCAGCGCGGCGATCGCAGCCGTCGCGATGATGACCGCTATCTGTTCCTGGAAGCGCTGATGTCCGCCGAACAGACATTATATATCAGCTACATTGGCCGCTCGATTCAGGACAATAGCGAACGCTACCCTTCGGTGCTGGTGCAAGAACTGGCGGACTATATTGGCCAGAGCCACTGCCTGGCCGGGGATGAGGCGCTGGATTGTGACGCCAGCGAGCGACGCGTCAAAGCCCATATCACCCATCTGCACACGCGAATGCCTTTTGATGCGGCCAATTTCCGCGATGATGAATATCAGAGCTACGCCCGGGAGTGGCTGGCGGCCGCCAGCCAGCAGGGCGAGGCGCATAGCGACTTTATCCAGCCGCTGCCGGCGCAGGCTATCGAAACGCTACCGTTTGAACAACTGCTGCGATTCTGGCAGCACCCGGTGCGCGCCTTTTTCCAGCAGCGCCTGCGGGTTAACTTCCGCTCTGAAGAGAGTGAGATTCCCGATGATGAGCCATTCACCCTCGAAGGACTTAGCCGTTATCAGTTGAACCAGCAGTTGCTGAATACGCTGATTGAACAACAGGATGCGTCGACGATGTATCGTCGCTTCCGCGCCGCGGGAGAACTGCCCTTTGGCGCTTTCGGCGAGCTGGCCTGGGAGGCGCAGCGTCAGGAGATGCAAAACCTTGCGGAGCGGGTCATTGCCAGCCGACTGCCGGGGCAAAGCATGGAAATCGATCTGCAATGCAACGGAGTCAACATTACGGGGTGGCTACAGCAGGTACAATCTGACGGCCTGTTGCGCTGGCGGCCGTCGCTGCTGAGCATCGCGCAGGGGATGCAACTTTGGCTGGAACACCTTGTCTACTGTGCTAGCGGCGGAACCGGTGAAAGCCGGCTGCTGGTGCGCAAAGAGGGCGAATGGCGTTTCCCGCCGCTGGCGCAGGAACAGGCCAAAGCCTACCTTGATCAGCTGGTAGAGGGTTACCTGCAAGGCATGTCCAGACCGCTGCTGTTACTGCCAGAAAGCGGCGGTGCATGGCTAAAAGTCTGTTATGACGCTGAAAAGGATGTCATGTTAACGGACGAAGAGACGCAACAAAAAGCGCGTAGCAAATTTCTTCAGGTCTATGAAGGCAATATGGTGGTCAGTGGCGAAGGGACGGATGTCTGGTATCAGCGCCTCTGGCGCACGCTTGAACCGGCCTGCTATGAAGAAATTATTACGCAAACACAGCGCTACCTGTTGCCGATATTTCGTTTCCATCAGCCCGAATAAATTGGTAATAGTATAAAAATTGCGCAAAATAAGGTGTTCAATTATTATGCGCAACCTATCACGGACTGATGTGCACAACGCTGATGCTGTCAGCGCAAAGTTTGTTAATGATGAGGTTCGTGAATGCCCCGCAGTGTATGGTTCAAGGTTATTTTAGTGCTGGCTGCCCTCTGGGCGCCGTTAAGTCAGGCAGATACCGGATGGCAACCGATTCAGGAAACCATTCGTAAAAGCGAAAAAGATCCCCGACAGTATCAGGCCATTCGTCTGGATAATGGCATGGTGGTCCTGCTGGTTTCCGATGCACAGGCGGTGAAATCGCTGTCTGCGCTGGTGGTGCCCGTGGGGTCGCTGCAGGATCCCGTCGATCATCAGGGGCTGGCGCATTTTCTCGAGCACATGACGCTGATGGGCTCGCAAAATTATCCGCAGCCGGACAGCCTCGCCGAATTTCTGAAAATGCACGGCGGCAGCCATAATGCCAGTACTGCGCCTTATCGCACCGCGTTCTATCTTGAAGTCGAAAACGATGCTCTTGACGGCGCGGTCGATCGTCTGGCGGATGCCATTGCCGCTCCGCTGCTGGATAAAAAATATGCCGATCGCGAGCGCAACGCGGTCAACGCCGAGTTGACCATGGCGCGCACCCGTGACGGGATGCGCATGGCGCAGGTGAGTGCCGAGACCATTAACCCGGCGCACCCGGCTGCGCATTTTTCCGGCGGTAACCTCGAGACGCTTAGCGACAAGCCCGGTAAACCGGTGCTCGACGCCCTGCATGCTTTCCGCGACAGCTGGTACTCGGCGAACCTGATGAAGGCGGTCATTTACAGCAACAAACCGCTGCCGGAACTGGCGAGCATCGCGGCGAAAACCTATGGCCGGGTGCCCAACCACAATATCAGCAAACCGGAGATAACCGTCCCGGTGGTGACCGATGCGCAAAAGGGCATCATCATTCACTACGTCCCGGCAATGCCGCGCAAAGTGTTGCGCGTTGAATTCCGTATTGATAACAACAGCGAGCAATTTCGCAGCAAAACCGACGAGCTGGTGACCTACATGATCGGCAACCGCAGCCCGGGAACCTTATCTGACTGGCTGCAGCAACAAGGCCTGGTCGAGGGGATTCGCGCGGATTCCGATCCGGCGGTTAACGGCAACAGCGGCGTACTGGCGATTTCGGCGACCCTGACCGACAAAGGGCTGGCGCACCGTGATGAAGTGGCGGCGGCGATCTTCAGCTACCTTAACTTATTGCGTAGCCAGGGTATCGACAAACGCTATTTCGATGAGCTGTCCCATGTTCTGGCGCTTGATTTCCGCTATCCGTCGATCAACCGCGATATGGACTATGTGGAATGGCTGGCAGATACCATGATCCGCGTCCCGGTAGAGCATACGCTGGACGTGGTCAACATTGCCGATCGCTACGATCCGCAGGCGATTAAAGACCGGCTGGCGATGATGACGCCGCAAAATGCGCGCGTCTGGTATATCAGCCCGCAAGAGCCGCATAACAAGAGCGCTTACTTTGTGAATGCGCCGTATCAGGTCGACAAGATCAGCGCGCAAACCTTTAGCGACTGGCAGCAGAAGGCGAGCGCTATCGACCTCAAGCTGCCGGTGTTGAACCCTTATATCCCTGACGATTTTACGCTGATTAAAAACGATAAAGCCTACTCGCATCCGCAGTTGATCGTGGATGAGCCGACGCTGCGGGTGGTCTATGCGCCCAGTCAGTACTTCGCCAGCGAGCCAAAGGCTGACGTTTCGCTGGTGCTGCGTAACCCGCAGGCCATGGACAGCGCCCGTAGCCAGGTCATGTTTGCGCTGAACGACTATCTGGCGGGTATTGCTCTCGATCAGCTCAGCAACCAGGCGGCGGTGGGCGGCATCTCCTTCTCAACCGGCGCCAATAACGGCCTGATGGTCAATGCCAATGGCTACACCCAGCGGCTGCCGCAGCTGTTTACCGCGTTGCTGGACGGCTATTTCAGCTATACGCCGACCGAAGAGCAGCTGGAGCAGGCCAAATCCTGGTATGCGCAGATGATGGATTCTGCGGATAAAGGCAAAGCCTACGACCAGGCAATCATGCCGGTTCAGATGTTGTCCCAGGTACCCTATTTCCAGCGCGAGGAACGCCGGGCGCTGCTGCCGTCAATTAGCCTGAAAGAGGTACTGGCCTATCGCGACAACCTGAAAGCGAAAGGGCGCCCGGAACTGCTGGTGATTGGCAACCTCACCGCCGAACAGTCCACCGCCATGGCGCGTCAGATTCAGCAGCAGCTGGGATCTGATGGCAATGAGTGGTGTCGCAACAAAGACGTGCTGATCAACAGTCAGCAGCTGGCGATTTTTGAAAAGCCCGGCAACAGCACCGATTCGGCGCTGGCCGCTGTCTTCGCCCCGCCGAACGTGGATGAATACAGCAGCTCCGCCGCCAGCTCCCTGCTCGGGCAGATTATTCAGCCGTGGTTCTATAACCAGCTGCGTACCGAAGAGCAGCTTGGCTACGCGGTCTTTGCTTTCCCGATGAACGTCGGGCGCCAGTGGGGGATGGGCTTCCTGCTGCAAAGCAGCGATAAACAGCCCGCTTTCCTCTGGCAGCGCTTCCAGGCATTCTTCCCGACCGCGGAAGCTAAGCTGCGGGCGATGAGCCCGGCAGCGTTTGCGCAAATCCAGCAGGCGGTGATAAGCCAGATGACTCAGGCGCCGCAAACGCTGGGCGGCGAAGCCTCGCAGCTGAGCAAAGATTTCGATCGCGGTAATATGCGCTTCGATTCACGTGATAAAGTAGTGGCTCAGATAAAACTGCTGACGCCGCAAAAACTTGCCGACTTCTTCCATCAGACGGTGGTGGTTCCGCAAGGCATGGCGATCCTGTCCCAGATTTCCGGCAGCCAGAATGGCAAGACCGATTACGTCCATCCTGAAGGTGGCAAAGTCTGGGAAAGCGTCAGCGCGTTGCAGAAATCCTTACCCCTGATGCGAGAGAACGAATGACCGAAACCGCCGAGCCTTTGGATCCCCTGCGCTTGCCCTTGACGGGCGAGCGCCTGATAGAAGCCTCTGCGGGCACCGGAAAAACCTTTACCATCGCCGCACTGTACCTGCGGCTGCTGCTGGGGCTAGGCGGGGAATCCGCCTTTCCTCGTGCGGTCAGCGTGGAAGAGCTGCTGGTGGTGACCTTCACCGAAGCGGCCACCGAAGAACTGCGTGGCCGCATTCGCAGCAATATTCACGAGCTGCGCATTGCCTGCCTGCGCGACAGCGCGACCGATCCTCTCTATAGCGCTTTGCTGGCTGAAATTCCGGATAAGAGCCAGGCGGCGAAGACGCTGCTGCTGGCGGAACGCCAGATGGACGAGGCGGCGGTATTTACCATCCACGGTTTTTGTCAGCGGATGCTGAGCCTCAATGCCTTTGAGTCCGGGATGCTCTTTGAGCAGCAGCTTATTGAAGATGAATCGCGGCTGCGCTATCAGGCCTGCGCTGACTTCTGGCGTCGACATTGCTATCCGCTGCCGCGGGAGATTGCCGCCGTCATTCATGAGGCGTGGAAAGGACCGCGCGATCTGTTGAAATCCCTCGATCGCTGGTTGCAGGGCGAAGCTCCGCAGCTCAAATCCCCACCGGCGGCGGAAGAGACGCTGGCCGAACGCCATCAGCAAATCATTGCGCGCATTAACGCCCTGAAAACACAGTGGCGGGAACAGGTCGCTGAGATTGAAGGTGTGCTGGAGAACTCTGGCCTCGACCGCCGTAAGTTCAATCGCGGTAACCAGGGAAAGTGGATAGAGAAAATCAATGCCTGGGCGCAGGAAGAGACGCTCGGCTATCAGCTTCCTGATGCGCTGGAGAAATTCTCGCAGCCCTTCTTACATGAACGAACCAAAGCGGGCGCTGAGACGCCGGTGCATCCACTGTTCAGCGCGGTTGAACAGCTGCTGGCTTCTCCGCTGACGCTGACGGATCTGGTTATCACCAGGGCGATGGTGGAGATCCGCGAAGCGGTCGCGAGGGAGAAGCGTCGGCGTGGCGAGTTGGGTTTTGATGACATGCTCAGTCGCCTTGACGACGCGCTGCGCGGCGACAGCGAAGAAGCGCTGGCCAGCGCCATTCGTCAGCGTTTCCCGGTGGCGATGATCGATGAATTTCAGGATACCGACCCGCAGCAGTACCGAATTTTCCGCCGTATCTGGCGTCAGCAGCCGGAGACGGCGTTGCTGCTTATCGGCGACCCCAAACAGGCCATCTATGCCTTCCGCGGCGCGGATATTTTCACCTATATGAAAGCGCGTGGCGATGTGGCGGCCCACTATACGCTGGATACCAACTGGCGTTCTGCTCCTGGGGTAGTTGAAAGCGTTAACCGCCTGTTCAGTCTGAGCGATAACCCCTTTATGTTCCGGGAGATCCCTTTCTTGCCGGTTAAAGCGGCCGGGAAAAACCACGGGCTGCGTTTTACCGTGGATAACGACGCGGTTCCGGCCATGAACATCTGGCTGATGCCGGGCGAGGCCGTGGGCTCCGGTGATTATCAGACGTATATGGCGCAGCTGTGCGCGGCGCAAATTCGCGACTGGCTAAGCGCCGGTCAACAGGGGCGCGCGCTGCTGTGGCGGGGGGAGAAAGCCCGCTCGGTTCAGGCCTCCGATATCACGGTTCTGGTACGTAACCGTCAGGAAGCCTCGCTGATCCGCGATGCCTTACGGGGGCTGGCGATCCCGTCGGTGTATCTCTCTAACCGCGATAGCGTTTTTGACACGCCGGAAGCGCAGGAGATTTTATGGCTACTGCAGGCGGTACTGGCCCCCGAACGAGAAAATACGCTACGCAGCGCGCTGGCAACATCGATATTCGGCTTGAATGCGCTGGATATTGAAAACCTCAACCAGGACGAGCGCGCGTGGGACGCGCTGGTGGAAGAGTTCAGCGGCTACCGGCAAATTTGGCGCCAGCGCGGGGTGATGCCGATGCTGCGGGCGCTAATGAGCGCGCGGCAGATGGCGGAAAACCTGCTGGTGACGGTCGGCGGTGAACGCCGTTTAACCGACATCCTGCATATCAGCGAACTGCTGCAGGAGGCGGCCAGCCAGCTGGAAAGCGAACATGCGCTGGTGCGCTGGCTGACGCAGCATATCGCCGAACCGGACAGCAATGCGTCCAGTCAGCAGATGCGCCTGGAAAGCGATAAGCATCTGGTGCAGATCGTCACCGTGCACAAATCAAAGGGGCTGGAATACCCGCTGGTCTGGCTGCCGTTTATTGCTCGTTTCCGCAAACAGGATCAGGCGTTTTATCACGATCGCGACTCGTTTGCCGCGGTGCTCGATCTTGGTCAGGATGAGGGCAGCCTGGAGCTGGCGGAGGCGGAGCGCCTGGCGGAAGATTTACGTCTGCTGTACGTCGCGCTGACCCGGGCGGTCTGGCACTGCAGTCTCGGCGTAGCTCCGTTGAGCACCCGACGCAGCGACAAACCCGGCGCCAGCGATTTTCATCACAGCGCGCTCGGACGTCTGCTACAAGGCGGCGAAGCCATGGATGCCGCCGGACTGGCTGCGTGTTTGCAAACCTTCTGCAGCGGGGATATCGCGCTGCAAATGCCCGCCGCCCCGGATGCCACGCCCTGGCAGGCGCCGCAGGAGACGCTGCCGCCGCTGTCCGCCAGGAGCATTGGACGTCAGGTTAGCGATGACTGGCGGGTGACCAGCTATTCCGGATTACAGCAGCATGGTCAGAGCGCGGCTCAGGATCTGTTGCCGCGCCTTGACGTTGATGCCGCCGGCGTCGGTGACGTCGCCGCAGAACCGCAGCTCACGCCGCATCAGTTTCCGCGCGGCGCATCACCGGGGACATTCCTGCACAGCCTGTTTGAAGATCTCGATTTTACCCAACCGGTCCCCGCTGACTGGATGGCGGAAAAGCTGCAGTCCGGCGGCTTCGGCGAGCAGTGGAAGCCGGTGTTGACGCAGTGGCTGGATGACGTGCTCCGGACTCCGTTGCCGGGCGCCGGGATTGCGCTGAACCAGCTTTCCACCAATGATAAGCAGGTCGAAATGGCCTTCTATTTGCCGATCGAACGGCCGCTGGAACCGCAGCGGCTGGATGCGCTGATTCGCCGCTTCGATCCGCTCTCCGTCGATTGCCCGCCTCTCGACTTCCGTCAGGTCCGCGGAATGTTGAAAGGCTTTATCGACCTCGTTTTCCGCCATAACGGCCGATATTACCTGCTGGATTATAAATCGAACTGGCTGGGGGAAGACCGCGAGGCCTATACCCGCCAGGCGATGGAGCAGGCGATGCGGACTCACCGCTACGATCTGCAGTACCAGCTTTATAGTCTGGCGCTGCACCGCTACCTGCGCCACCGCATTGCGGATTACGACTACGAACGCCATTTCGGCGGCGTGATTTATCTCTTTTTACGCGGCATAGACGGGCAGGGCGGCGAGCAGGGCATTTTCACCACTCGCCCCGTGCAACCGCTGGTTGACGGTCTCGATGCGCTGTTTGCCGGAGACCTACAGGAGGTTCTGTCATGACAATGGATGAACTGTTGCTGGAAGCGGTCAGTCAGCGCCTGCTGCGCCCGTTAGATGTGCAGTTTGCCCTGATGGTGGCGCAAGAGGCGCATCCGGCGGTGAAACTGGCAGCGGCGGTACTCAGCCGTGATGCCGGCGAAGGGCACGTTTGCCTGCCGATATCGCGTCTGCAAACGGACGAGTTCCTGAGCGGTAAAACCAGCGAGCTGCGAGAACAGCTGCTGGCGCAGGCGGGCGTCCCCGATGACTGGCCTGCGCTTCTGCTTGCCTCAGAGGCGGTCAGCGGCGGCGAACGTCCGACGCCGATCGTCCTGTGCGGCGACCGGCTCTACCTCAACCGGATGTGGCGGAATGAGCTGACCGTCGCCCGCTTCTTCAACGACGCTAACCAGGTGGTGGACGTTGACGAGGCCCTGCTGGCCCAAACGCTGGATGCGCTGTTCCCCGCCAGCGATGAAACAGACTGGCAAAAGGTCGCCGCCGCGGTGGCGTTGACCCGCCGTATTTCGGTGATTTCCGGCGGCCCCGGTACCGGGAAAACCACCACCGTCGCCAGGCTGCTGGCGACGTTGATTCAGACCACCCGGCAACCGCGCTGCCGCATCCGACTGGCGGCGCCGACCGGGAAAGCGGCGGCGCGATTGACGGAATCATTGGGGGATGCGCTGCGCCGCCTGCCGCTAACCGATGAGCAGAAGGCGCTGTTGCCTACCGAAGCCAGCACCCTGCATCGTCTGCTGGGCGCTCAGCCCGGTAGTCAACGGATGCGCTACCACGCCGGCAATCCGCTGCATCTCGATGTGTTGGTGGTGGATGAGGCTTCAATGATTGATCTGCCGATGATGGCGCGGCTGATTGATGCCCTGCCGGAACACGGGCGGGTTATTTTCCTCGGCGACCGCGATCAGCTGGCGTCGGTGGAGGCCGGAGCGGTGCTCGGGGATATTTGCGCCTGGGTCAATGCCGGCTATACCGCCGGACGTGCGGCGCAGCTGGAGAGGCTGACCGGCCACCCGGTGCCGGCGGGAGAAAGTGAGGTTGCCGGCGCGCTGCGCGACAGCCTGTGCCTGCTGCAAAAAAGCTATCGTTTTGGCAGCCATTCCGGCATCGGTAGCCTCGCCCGCGCCGTGAACAACGGCGATCGCCACGGCGTCAGAGCGACGCTACGCCAGGCCTACGAGGATATTGCGCTGCATCCGCTGGGTACGACTGAAGAGTATGAAGCCATGTTAATGCAGTCGCAGGAAGGATACGGTCGCTATTTGCAGCTGCTGCGCGAGCGGGCCGAGCCGGAGGCGCTGATTGCCGCCTTTGGTGAATTCCAGCTACTGTGCGCCCTGCGCGACGGCCCTTACGGCGTCAGCGGGGTGAATGAACAGCTGGAGCAGATGCTTAACCGTCGGCGGGCGATAACGCTGCCGAGGCATTCGCGCTGGTATGAAGGGCGTCCGGTAATGATTTCGCGCAACGACAGCGCGCTGGGGCTGTTTAACGGCGATATCGGTATTGCGCTGGAGCGGGGAGAGGGGTTGCGTGTCTGGTTCCCGATGCCGGATGGCAGCATTAAGTCGGTGCAGCCAAGTCGTTTGCCGGAGCACGACACCGCGTGGGCGATGACGGTGCATAAATCGCAGGGGTCGGAGTTCGACCATGCGGCGTTGATTCTGCCCGCCAAAATCGTCCCGCTGGTCACCCGCGAGCTGGTATACACCGCAATCACGCGGGCAAAACAGCGGCTCTCGATTTATGCCGATGAGCAGGTGCTTACCCAGTCCATCGTCGCCCGTACCGAGCGGCGCAGCGGGCTGGCAGAGATTTTCGCTAACCGCACATAGTCTTCTTCTGTCTCCCTCCATGGCTTGCGCTACGCTTACCGGGGCTACATGGAGGGTAGCCCGGATAAGGCGTTTACGCCGCCATCCGGGGGCCCCACCGCGGTCCGGGAACAGCCCCCGGTGGCGCTACGCTTACCGGGGCGACATGAGACTGGTGGCCCGGATAAGGCGCTCGCGCTGCCATCCGGGGAGGGACCTGCCGCGGTCCGGGAACGGCCCCCGGTGGCGCTACGCTTACCGGGGCTACGTGGGAATGGTAGCCCGGATAAGGCGCTCGCGCCGCCATCCGGGGAGGGGCCTGCCGCGGTCCGGGAACAGCCCCCGGTGGCGCTACGCTTACCGGGGCGACATGGAGGGTAGCCCGGATAAGGCGCTCGCGCTGCCATCCGGGGAGGGACCTGCCGCGGTCCGGGA
>NZ_PIBO01000044.1:0-39071 GCF_002806725.1 Raoultella sp. T31 | reverse complement strand
CCTCCGTTCCCGCCAGCAGCATCGCCTTCACTGCGGGCACGTCCCATACCGTGCCGTCGGCAAAGACAATCTGCTCAACCTGATAGTAGTCCAGACTGAAGTACCCCTGGATAATCACGCTGTCCGCCCGGTCGCGGAAGCTGAGCACCAGGCTGTCATAGCCCTGTACCCGCTGCCGGGAGAGCACCGTCTGCTCCGCCAGCAGTCCCTCCCCAAGCCGCAGCGTGTCCGTTCCGCCGCTCTCGATAATCGTCTCCTGCCCGTCCCCGGCGCTAAAGAGATAGGTATCGTTACCGCTGCCCCCTTTCAGGGTATCGTTCCCTTTCCCTCCCCACAGTACATCGTTCGTGTTTTTTCCCGTCACGACATCCACATCGTCACTACCGATAAATGTCAACGCCTCAGGAATCCCTAATCTCATGCGGACGTCCGCAAAGGATGGCAGGTATTCCATATATGCATACAAGACATTACTCACCCGCAAATAACGCTCCATATCCGTATGCATCAAAGTATTCAGATGTGCCTCAAATGCTTCAAAGTTCAGCGTCAAACCGCTGAGATCGGAGTCAAGTTGCAGATGAATGAAATCAAAATCGCTGGCATACAGTGTTGAGGTCAGCAGGCAGGCTTCGGTATAGGCAGCAAAACGGCGGTATTCATCCTGTAATAAAGCCGCAGCGACGCTCAGAGGATTAACCGTACCGTTAACCGTGTTCCGGTATCCCCTGCCAGCAGCGGTTTCGAGAACCGCAAGCTTGCGGGCATCGATATAGCTCCCGCGACTGTTTTCAGCGATATCCGCTACGCCAGCCCAGGTAAAAAGGAGCTTTTCGATAAGGCCAGACGCTTTAGCCGCCGAGGGATCGGCCACAAACTGCTGAACCAGCGCGATAAGTTGCGGATTAAGACTCATCGCCGTATGCAGGTCGGCCATATTCCCAAACCCGCGAATATACGGCAGAGCCTGAATTTCAGCGGACAGGGTCACATCACCTGTGTAACGTGAGTATCCTTTGTTCGCCGCAAACCAGACGTCCGTCGATTGGCCGACAGATCCATCTATATGCGTAATGCTGCCAGTTTGCCGGTGGGCATTTCCTTGTACGTCAACATATTGTGACGTGCTGTATCCGGTGCCAATGGCAGCCACACCGGCTTCTTCAAGAGAAAGTAACTCTCCTTCGTCAACCCGACCATTACTGTTACCATCCTGCCAGATACGTAACGATGCCCAGATAGCGTCATTGCTGTTCAACTGCCCGTCTTTATTTTCATCCAGTTCCTGCAAAGCCTGATAGCCATTGGCCGCCAGTTTGCCATTTTTCAGCAGCGTATTATTGCCAAAGAGTTCACTGCCATTATCAATTTGGCCGTTACCATCACGATCAAATATCAGTAACCCGTCATCCGGAGCCACCCAGCCAGTGTTTTCCGCAAACTGATTACCATCATGATCGAAGAAAACACCGCTGCTGACGGATAAGGTTTCGATGCCATCGCCGTCGAGGTCAATAATAATGGGGCTGGCATTGTTTTCCGCGTTTGACATATCGGGCCCTTCCGATGAAAGAAACGAATCCAACATACCAGGAGGAAGAATAAACTGGCCTGTTTCCGCATCAAAAAGCCCATATTTATTCACACTATCAAGCCAGATTCCTGCCATAATTTTCGCCGTGTCTGAAGTCAGGAATGATGCAATTCCCAGGGCTGTCGCAACTCCAGCAACAAAAGGATTAGCTGTATATCCTGCAACAATTGTGGCTAAATCGGCCCCTACACCTAACCAGTCACTAACCGTATCGGTTCCATTTTTATATTTATCCATCAAGTTGATAAAAGAGGCGGTCGCGCCAAATTTCCCACTCACAACGCGGATAAATTGCGCCTTGTCAGGGACGCGGTCAGCACGAATTATCTCAAAATAGTTTTGAACATTATCAACCAACACAAATGACAACTCATACTTTTCGGATACGCGTTCCTCGTCATGACTCATAAATACCCTCCTCTGATAACATTAAAAATAAATGACAAGTCATATGTAATAACAAGAAAAGAGGTCACATACCATCGTATTAACTGTAAAAACACAAGCCATGGCGGCTCTCTTTTTTCTGTATTCTTTCTTGATATAGTTAAGAAAGATGTAACAAACCAGCAAGATAAAATCAAACAAAAAATAGTCATAGAAAAAATAACAACAGAAAACCACCCAGCCAGATTACTGGTATTTATATTTTTATAAAACAAATACCCTATTCCTTGTAATGGTAAAAAGATCAATATAAAAAAATCAGCTCTCGCGAAAATTTTATTCTCCCTTGCATCTGGATTATCTATCATTATTGCCTCTTATATGTTAATTCAATATCTTTTTCATTAAACATAAATGACCAGAATCTCACCACAATAAATAAATTATTTTTAATAACTACAGTGTATGACATAACAGCATCCCTCTAAAATCATTTACCATGAACCCGACCAAAACTAAAAGTATATTCAACAAAATCCGGATGGTGACTATATATATCTGGAACAATTATGTGCCGTCCTTTATCTAGCCAAAAACTGGCATGGTACCGACCAGTTCAAGCACGATCAATGAGATAAATAGCCCCCATTTTCTGTTGGAATTTTTATTTTTCGAACAAATTTATCATTCTCAATTCTATAAACATTAATTTCACCTTCAATTTAATTTTTTAACAAAGTTAAAATTTCACGTTCTCTTTCCATGAGCTTCTTTATTTCAGGCTGATAGTCTTTACTGCTTTCATTGGTTGAAAACCCTATATCAAAAAGTATACTGATACTGTATTTCCCTGGAATTTCCACGTCCACATAGAACTGCTTAGGAGACAGTTTTCTTAATGGCTTGTTAGCAGTGCCCCCCTTTGCTGTGGATTGCTCCACTGCAGCACTAGATTGATCCGCGCGGGTATATGGCGATATGACCTGGAAAAACAATCCTGCCAGCACAGCAACAATACGCCAGCATCGTTTTATGGAAAATATTTTTTGGCAAGAATCAAACGGCCTTTGCCTGGAAGTGAAACAGGGCTGACCTTGCATATAAAATCCTTATGTTTGCTAATATTCATTTACTGGGTTTTATTTACTCCTGTTCTTCAATGAGATCAAACGAAATCAGAAGATAATTTTATTATTATAAAATTCAATATATTAACCTGTTCCTTCCTAAAAGGAAGCAAGTATATTCATTCATTGCATTTATCAAATACGGAATAACATTCACCAAATAAAACAATGAAAGAAAATCATTCCTTTATCTTATCGCAAACAATATAAAAACCTCATGCTTTTATCTTTCTCATTCTTCATCGTGATAAATCAATACATCTAGTTCCACTCTGAGTTTAATAATTCTCATTACCTCTATAGCTCAATATGAAAAATGCTTTACCGTAAACCCTGCTGGCTTCCCCGCAAACGGGTTATCAGCATGTTCGAAGAAAACACCGCTGCTGACGGGTAAGGTTTCGATGCTATCACCGTCGAGGTCAATAATAATGGGCTGGCATTGTTTTCCGCGTTTGACATATCGGGCCCTGAACTACCGAATAATTGTTCCATGAGAAAATCATGTGGAGGCAGTAACCAGCCACCCGTATCCGGATCGGCAATACCATATTTTTGGATCGCATCCCATAAAGATTTAGCCATTTTCTGGCCGCCTTCGGAAGTCAGAAAAGACGCCACACCTAGCGCGGTTGCCGCACCAGCAAGCGCTGGGTTACCGGTATACCCGGCCACTAACAACGTAATATCCGAAGTGGCACCTAACCAGTCGCTCAGAGTCGCTTCGCCTGCTTTATGTTTAGCCATCAGATCTGCAAGGGAAGCTGCTGCACCAAGTTTTCCACTTATTACCCGGATGAATTGTTTATTTTCATGGAAGAATTGTTTACTACCTTTAATATCAATCCCCCCTACAATATTAGTTAAAATAAACTGTGTTAAATTTGTTAGCTTATCCCATTCATCTGTAAAGTCAACTTTATTTAACTCTATATCTTCAGACTCAGAACCCATTATTTAGCACCCCACGAAATAATTATTTTAAACACCAAAATCATACTATACAGAACCGTGCCAGCACCTATAAATACATTCCCCCAATATTCCACATTATCCCAGAAAGAATCAGGCGACTCTTTTTTTCTCTCTTTTTTCCACAAACGCCCCTGAATTAATATCAATTTAGTAAAAAAGCAGACCAGAAAAAAACCAGATACGAAACAAAAAACAACAATCAACTCAGATAATAATGTATTAAGATAATGATCATATATAATATAACCAACACTTTCCAGAACCAGGAAAGTGAAAGCACACACAAGAATTTTATTTCTTATTTCTTTCTGAATCCGCTCTTTTGCAGAAAGTTTTTTATCTGTTATATATACCATTCGAACTTCTCCTGTATCTTACACTCACTATCCTGCAAGTCGGATACTGTATTAACTACACTATCTACTCTCTGCTAATGACTGAGGCATTAAATTACAACCTATTTACCCGGTATCAATATTTCATGAAAGAGTTTTCCGAAAGAAACATGACAAATGCGAGCCATTTTTCTATTTTTCACCGGATTCTGCCTCTGCCCCAGACTGTTCCGCACGGATAAAGGGCAACATTGCCAGACAAAACAATCCGGCCAGCACAGCAACAATACGCCAACAGCGTTTTGTGAAAAATATGTTTTGGGACGAATCAAACTGCCTTTGTCTGGAGGTGAAAAAGAGCTGACTTTGCATATAAAATTCTTATATTTGTTTAAATTAATTTAATAGATTTTATTTACTCCTGTTCTTCAGTGAGATCAAATGAAATCAGAAAATAATTTTATTATTATAAAATTCAATGCATTAACCTGTTTCTCCATAAAATAAAATAAGCATATTCATTCATTACATTTATCAAATACAGGATAACATTCACCAAATAAACCAATGAAAGGAAATCATTCTTTTCCCTTATCGCAAATAATATAAAAATTTAATGATTTTATCTTTCTCATTCTCCATCGTGATAAATCAACACGTACAATTCCATTCTGAAATTAATAAGTCCCATTACCGCTATAGCTCAAGCTGACAAAATGCTTTGCCGCAAACCCTGCTGACTTTCCCGCAACCGGGTTACCATCATGATCGAAGAAGACACCACTGCTGACGGATAAGGTTTCGATGCCATCGCCGTCAAGGTCAATAATAATGGGGCTGGCATTGTTTTCCGCGTTTGACATACTCGGTCCTCCTGACGAAAGAAGCGAATCCAGCATACCGGGAGGAAGAATAAACTGCCCTGTTTCAGTGTCAAAAATCCCATATTTATTCACGCCGTCAAGCCAGATTCCTGCCATGATTTTCGCCGTATCTGATGTCAGGAATGACGCAATTCCCAGGGCTGTTGCAACTCCAGCAACAAAAGGATTAGCCGTATATCCTGCAACAATTATGGCTAAATCGGTCCCTACACCTAACCAGTCACTAACCGTATCGGTTCCATTTTTATATTTATCCATTAAGTTAGCAGTGGAAAAAACAGCACCAAACTTTCCACTAATAACCTTGAAAAACTGCTCATCGGCCGGAAATTTATACTTAAATTGCAATTCAAGAACAGACTGAACAAGATCGGCAATGGTTCCTACCATATCCATTGAGGCAACACCTTCACTATCTTTCATATACTATCACCACTAATAATCCTAAATATGCAAATGAGATCATATAGCACCACCGCTAAAGCGACTGCACCATGCCTCAATAAATCAACAGTGGAGCAAAAATATTTTTCAGGGACATCAACCCTGCCATAAATAAGTGTTAATTGCTTAGGAAAGAGCAACGCCTTATAGATTAAAACAAAACAAAATATAACTACAGAAAATAGAAAAACAGAAAAATAAACCGTCCATTGATGATTATCTATTGACCTTTTATATAAGACATACCCCAAAACTTCAAAGACCAGAGAGCAAAAAAGTAATAAACTCATCTTTGAAGAATTATTTTTTAATAAATCTTTCGTCTCAACCCCATCATATCTCATTAAATCACACCCTTTAAATACCCCGTTAAATAACAACCCCAATGAGCACTCTATTAAATCGCTCATTCACCATCTTTAAATAAAAACCACATTTAAATCATTTATTATATTAAAATATAGAGGATCACTCATGACAGTTGCCTCAATGACTTGTTACCAGTGTCCCCTCTGCTGTGGATTGCCCCATTTCTGCACTGGTTTGCTCCGCGTGGATATATGGCGACATTGCCAGACAAACCAGTCCAGTCAGCACAGCAACAATACGCCAGCATCGTTTTGTGGGAAATATTTTTTGGCAAGAATCAAACGGCTTTTGCCTGGAAGTGAAACAGGGCTGACCTTGCATATAAAATCCTTATGTTTGCTAATATTCATTTACTGGATTTTATTTACTCCTGTTCTTCAATGAGATCAAACGAAATCAAAAGATAATTTTATTATTATAAAATTCAATATATTAACCTGTTCCTTCATAACAGAAAGCAAGCATATTCATTCATGGTATTTATTAAATAAAAAATGACATTCACCAAAGAAACCGATAAAAGACAACCACGTTTTTATTTCAGCGTGAATAATTAAAAAACTTTATACCTTTATCTTTTTCATTCGCCACCTTGATAAATTAAGACCTCGGTTTCTCGATTTCATCACTGACCTTGCCTTTATCCTCTAATCCGACAACATGCTCAGCCGCAAGCCCCGCTGTTTTTTCACCAACGGATTATTATTGCGGCTGAAGAACACGCCGCAACAAGCCTGGGAGGGCTGCAATGCCAACAATCGAAAAACCGCAGATCGGTTACAGACATTTATCCAGATGTTGCAAGCGGCCCTCTGACGGCAGAATCTTCTCTGCCGTCAATATCGACACCAGAGGACTACTTCCTCTGCAAGCTGTCAGCGTATTTGCGCGTCAGACGGAACAGCGCCGCTACCTCTTCCTCAGCCCACCCTGCCAGTACCTGATTGATAAGTCGTGTCCTCGCCACCGCGATGCGTTCAATCAGTGTTTTTCCCCGCTCGCTCAAGGTGACTTCGCTAATCCGCCGATCGTGGGCATTAGGCTGTTTTAGCGCCAGTCCCTGCGCCTCCAGTTTTTTTACCTGCCGACTGACGGTGGTGTAATCGCGCCCCAGGCTATCCGCCAGCTCCACGACTCCCACCGGCCCGCAACGTCCGATGGCCACCAGCAGCGGAAACAGAATTTGATCGATTTGGACATCTGCGGCCTGAAGCAGCTGCTCATCACGCACGGGCTGGTTCATCACGCTAATGATATCGAGCAGCGCGCCGTGGAAATCGGTAATGTCGTAATTATTATGTGCATCTTGCATGTATTTTTTAACCGGGTATAGTGCCGTTATCTATTATGTGCATTTTACACATAATTGCCTTCAGGAGATAACATTATGAAAGCAGCCGTGGTTTTTGATCTGCAACAGGGTCCGGTATGGGCCGATTTTACCGATCCGCAGGCCGACGCCCGTCACGCCCTGGTAAAGGTGAATGCCGCCGCCATCAGCCATGTGGTGAAAGGTCGCGCTTTCGGTAAGCATTACAGTTTCGACGGTCGGCTGCCGTTTGTGGTCGGCATTGATGGCGTCGGAACGCTGGCCGGAGGACAGCGCGTTTATTTCGCTTTCCCGATGGCGCCGTGGGGCAGCATGGCGCAGTGGGCACCGGTCGCCGTCAAAAACTGCCTGCCTTTGCCAGATGGTCTGGACGATATTACCGCCGCGGCGATGGCAAATCCCGGAATGTCCGCGTGGGCCGCGCTCGTGAAACGTGCCGGACTGGCTGCCGGAGAGAGCGTGCTGATCAACGGCGCAACCGGCAGCGCCGGTCAGCTAGCGGTACAGATTGCCCGTTTCCTCGGCGCAAGGAAGATCGTTGCCACCGGTCGAAATATGCAGATACTGGCCGCCCTCGGCGCCGACGTCTGTATCGACTTAACGGCAGATGACCCGACGCTACAGGCACAATTCAGCGAACAGGCGGCGCAGCAGGTTGATGTAGTGGTGGATTATTTATGGGGCCGCAGCGCGGAACTGCTGCTGCCCGCGCTGGCGCAACACAGTCCAGGCAACGCGCCGGTGCGCTACGTACAGGTGGGCTCGCTTTCCGGCGCTGAAATTGCGCTCAACGGCGCGGTACTGAGAGCGGCCCCGCTACAGCTGATGGGCAGCGGTATCGGTAGCCTGTCGATGCAGCAACTTCTGGCGGCTACCGGCGAAATGCTGCAGGCCGCCGTTGCAGGTGGTTTTACCATCGCCACCACCCCGCTCGCGCTCAGCGAAGTGGCGCGCGCATGGCCGCGTGATAACAGCCAGAAACGGACCGTTTTTCTGCTCAGCTAAAAAAGTCGCTTCCGCACAAAAGTTGGGGTTGATATCTTAGATGATAATCGTTATCTTTCTCATTACCGAATAGTTGAGCAAAATACTCAGGTATTTGGTACGACATTGCTCACATTGCTTCCAGTATTTTTCGCCCGCACTTGTGCGGGCTTTTTTTGCCATCATATCCCCTGCCGACAAACGCTCAACACCTGCTGGCGCAGCCAGTAATGACCGGGATCAAGCTCCTGACGCGGATGCCACATCTGCGAGACGGTAATCTCCGGTGTACTGACCGGCAGTTCGAACATGACGATGCCGTCATTCATGCCATGACGCAGACAGGAAGCCGGGACCAGCGCCATCAGTTGCGAGCCGCGGGCAACCGCCAGCGCCGCGGTAAAACCCGGCACCACCGCCGCAATTTTGCGGCTCAGGCCAAATTCCGCCAGCGCGTCATCAACGGGCCCGCGTACCATCCCGTGGCGGGAAACAATCACATGCTCGCAGGCGGCATAGCGCTCGCGAGTGATTTTTCCGCCCTGCGCCAGCGGATGTGTTTTAGCCAGAACGCCAACAAAACGATCGCGAAACAGCGCCTGCAGACGAATTTCCGGCCCCATATTTTTCAGGACCCCGATCTCCAGATCCACGCTCCCGTCGCGCAGAAACTGCGGTCCTTTTTCACTTTTGGCGACAAAATTAAGCTTCACCCCCGGCGCCTGCGCCGCACAGGCGCAAATTAATGCCGGGCCAAAAGTTTCCACAAATCCCTCGTTGGTACGCAGAGTAAAGGTTTGCTCCAGCGTCGGAAGATGGAGCGGTGCCGCGGAATTGTTGAGCACCGAACGCATCTCAGACACCACGTTTTGCGTTCGCGCTTTTAAGTTTTGCGCATGCGGCGTTAAGACCATTTTGCGCCCGGCTCTCACCAGTAGCGGATCGCCGGTGACCTCACGCAAACGGCTCAGAGTGCGGCTCATCGCCGAGGCACTGAGTCCTGAGCGCCGCGCTGCCCCCGCCACGCTCTCTTCCGCCAGTAAAATATCCAGCGCCACGAGCAAATTAAAATCGGGATCGGTCATGTGCGTCCTGTGTTTAGTCATGGCGTCTGCTGCATCTTATTACTGCAAATGCTGCGCCTTCCGCCTGATATGTCTTATGACTATAGTCATAAACTCACGTTTTACTCAGGGAGTTTTATTATGACCACGAACGTTCGCCCTACCGTACTGATTGTCGGCGCTTCACGCGGCCTCGGCCACGCGATGGCCGCTGAATTTCTGCGCCATGACTGGAATGTGATCGGCACCGTACGCGATATGCAACACACCACTCCGCTGCATCAACTCGCGCTGGAAAACCCCGAACGGGTACGTCTGGAAACGCTGGATGTGTGTGACGATGGCCAGCTGGCCGCGCTGGATACAAAGCTCGCCGCTGACCGTCTGGATATGCTGTTTGTTAATGCGGGGACCACCAATCGCGATCCGACGCAGACCATCGGCGAGGTCTCCACCGAGGAGTTTATTGAGGTGATGCTGACGAACGCCCTTGCGCCAATGCGGGTACTTGAGCGCCTTCAGCGCCATGTGGTGCCGCAGGGACTGCTGGGCGCGATGTCCTCAGGCCAGGGCAGCCTGACCAATAACCTCCGCGGTCAGCGCGAGCTCTATCGCGGCAGCAAAGCGGCACTCAATATGTTTATGCGCAGTTTCGCCGCCCGTTCGCCATCACGACCGCTGGTAGTGATGGCGCCGGGGTGGATTCGTACCACGTTGGGCGGCGATGAGGCGCCGTTGAGTATCGAAGAGACGATTCCTCATCTGGTTGCCGTGCTGCTGGCAAAACAGCAGAGGCCTGGTCTGGAGTACCTGGATTATCAGGGAAAAACCGTGCCGTGGTGATCCGTGCGAAGGCCTATCGACCGTCCCGGCGCCCCCTGACTCTCGTAGCAGAGTATGGCACCTGTTTTATGATTCTCGACGGAGTGCTTACTTGATATAGGAGTCGAGGACCTTGAGCACGACGTCCAGATCTTCTTCCCGCTTCGCCTCGTCCCCTTCATGAACGATATGTTCGACCAGATGGCCTTTAATGACCTCACGCATTAATCCATTGACCGCCCCGCGTATCGCGGCGATCTGCTGAAGTACGGCGGCACATTCATGCGGTTCATCGAGCATTTTTTTCAGCGCAATGACCTGGCCCTGAATCTTGTTGGTGCGGGCTTTAAGCTTTTTTTGATCGCGGATGGTATGCGACATGCTGCAATCTCCCATGGAAAAATCCTGGCTGATTATACCATTACAATTCTACTGGGGGGTAGTATTATGTACTGGGGGGGAGTAGAATCCCGCCCATCTTCCATAACCAGAGCACAACTCATGACCGACTTTACAACGCTACTTCAGCAAGGAAACGCCTGGTTCTTCATTCCAGGCGCGGTGCTTCTCGGCGCACTTCATGGGCTGGAGCCAGGACATTCAAAAACGATGATGGCGGCCTTCATCATTGCGATAAAAGGCACGGCCAGGCAGGCGGCCATGCTTGGACTGGCTGCCACCCTTTCACACACCGCCATCGTCTGGCTGATTGCTTTTGGCGGCATGTATATCAGTAACCGCTTTACCGCCGAATCGGCTGAGCCGTGGCTGCAGCTGGTTTCTGCCATCATTATTCTGGGTACCGCCGTCTGGATGTTCTGCCGAACCTGGAAGGGAGAAAAAAACTGGCTGACCAGCCAGCAGGAAAGCGAGCGGCACCATCATGATGAATCAAGACTGATCGATACCGGTCATGGCAAAGTGGAACTGTCCATTTTTGAAGAGGGTCAGCCGCCGCACTGGCGCATACGTACGCTCAGCGGCAGAGAATGGGATGCCGGGACTGTTTCGTTAGTCACGCAGCGAGAAACGCCCGCGGGTACGCAGTCATTTGATTTTGTCGATTGCGGTAGCTATCTGCAGTCAACATCCCCCATTCCGGAACCGCACGATTTTCGCGTGCGCCTGTCGCTGGGGCATCGCGGCCATGTCCATGATTACGATTTGGAATTTTGCGAGCATGAACATGCGCACGATCATACCGAACTTGAAGGGCTGGATGTCGATTCCACAGCGTACCGGGATGCGCATGAGTTGGCCCACGCGCACGACATAGAAAAACGGTTCACCAATAAAGAGGTCACCAACGGGCAGATTTTACTCTTTGGCCTGACCGGCGGGTTAATCCCCTGTCCTGCGGCCATTACGGTGATGTTGATTTGTATCCAGATCAAAGCCCTGGCGCTGGGCGCAACGCTGGTGGTGAGTTTTAGTATTGGACTTGCCCTGACGCTGGTGATGGTGGGCGTGGGTGCCGCAATCGGCGTCCGTCAGGTCGCCAGACGCTGGGACGGTTTTCATACCCTTGCCCGCAGAGCCCCCTATTTTTCAAGCCTGCTGATTGCCGCGATGGGTCTCTATCTGGCTATCCACAGCGGGATCGTCCTGCTGAGATAATTCTGCGCATCCCGTTCCTCTTCTTCGCGCTGAGTATGAAGAAGAGGAACAGGCGCTGTTCATCGGGGAAAACCACACGGCACCGTGTCGCTGAGCACAGGGATAGAGAGGATCTCCGTATTTCAACCGGCGAGAAAAACTTCAGAATAACCCCATCAATACGCGCTAATTATATAGGGGTGTCCCTGTCGCAGGGACTGTTCAAATTTTCTGCTATATTTTCCGCATACCAACTGCGAAAGGGAATTATTTATGACGACTGCATTATCTGGCGGTTGTTTGTGCCAGTTTATACGCTTCAGGGCTATTAACCCTGGAAGTCCTCACTCCTGCTCCTGCGACCTTTGCCAGAAACATACCGGAAGCCAGACTGTTGTCTGGCTGGAGTTCTCTTCAGCGGATGTGCAGTGGACTGGCGAAGGCGGTAAACCTTCTTTGTATCGTTCTTCTGAAACATCAAGCCGGGCTTTTTGCCCACGATGCGGCAGTTCTCTCGGTGCTATTGATGATGATTCGGGAATAGGGTTATTGTCAGGCGTTTTTGACCCGTGTCAGAGTGACATTTTTGCCCCGGAGTCTCATTCTTTCGAAGATATGAAACCTGAATGGTGGCGGAAAATTTTTCCTGATATGCCGTCTTAACATTAAAAACAGACAAAAAAACTGGCCATATCATGACCAGTTTTGCAGGGGTTTTGCAGAAGAACTCAGAACCGGTAACCGGCAGAGAACATAAACACCCACGGATCGATGCGGGTACTGACTTTCTGGTCCACGCCACCGGCTTTAAATTTCACGTCGGTGTCGATATCCATGTACCACACCGACATGTTCAGCAACCAGTCGCGGTTAATCAGATAATCCAGCCCTACCTGCCCTGCCGCTCCCCAGGAGTCTTTAAGACTCAGATCGCTCAATCCGGCATTTTTACCGGTGTCATTAAAGTCGGCATTAAAGAAGGTGGTGTAGTTAATACCTGCACCGATATACGGACGTACTTTGCTCTGGGCGTCACCGAAATACCATTGCGCCATCAGCGTTGGCGGCAGCTGATTCACGGTGGCGATGGTCCCGGTCGGGCCGGTGCCAACCTTATGACGGAATGGCGTGGCCGCCAGCAGCTCAACGCCGATGTTGTCCGTCGCCATATAGGTGAAGGTCAACCCCAGTTGCGTGTTGTTACTGACGTTAAACCCGCCCAGACTGCCCAATACGTTATCAGACCCTTCCGTCGGCCGAACGGTGGCAGAACCCGCACGAATAAAAAACTCCCCGGCTTCATGCGCCCAGACGCTGCCGGAAAGGGTACCCAAAATAATGCCAACCGCTGCTAACTTTTTCATATCCACTTTCCCGTTATGGTTATTTAGCGCCGGTCAATATACCTATAACGAGTTACTTTTGATCCGTTCTGGATCACATAAAGTCGTGAGATTTAACATTTATTGATCCAGATTAATTTTTACTTTCATGGCGATACCAAAAAACACAACTTCGCGTCAATTTTCACTTTTCGAACAGCAAAAAAATTTTCCGCCACCTCTTGCCGCCCTCAATGCGTCTGGATAATTTATCTGCCGACAATCTGTGTTGATGCGTTTTTATCAGGTGTAATCATGAGTGAAATCAACCCGTGCATGACGTGCGGTGCCTGTTGTGCGTATTTTCGAGTCTCTTTCTACTGGGCGGAAGCCGACGATGCTGGCGGCATTGTGCCGACGCAGCTTACCGAGCCGCTGACCCCTTTTCTGCGCTGCATGAGCGGCACCAACCAACGACAAATCCGCTGCGCCGCCCTCACGGGTGAAATCGGCGAATCGGTGCATTGCGCTATCTATCAGCATCGCCCCTCTCCCTGCCGCGAATTCGCTCAGTCCGGCGAAGGCGGCGAGCTAAACGACGCCTGCAACCGGGCCCGCGCCCGCTACGGCCTGCCGCCGCTCATCCCTCTTTACAAAGATATACTTAGCCTGACAACGGCAGAGGCTGCTACCCAGGAGGGATTTGCGGTACAATCGCCGGCTAGTTAACACCTGCAATACTCAAGGAGAGTGCATGTCTATCACGGCGAAGACCGTCTACCGTGACACGGGAAATTTTTTTCGTAATCAGTTTGTCACCATTTTACTGATTGCGTTGTTATGCGCGTTCATTACGGTAGTCCTTGGCCACGCTTTTTCACCCAGTGAAGAGCAGCTCTCGATTCTGAGCGAAGGGGATAATCTGGCGGGGAGCGTCGGGCTGTTTGAGCTGGTACAAAACATGACGCCAGAGCAACAGCAGATCCTGCTGCGCGCCTCGGCCTCATCGACCTTCTCCGGTCTGGTGGGTAATGCCATTCTTGCCGGCGGCGTGCTGCTGCTGATTCAACTGGTCTCCGCCGGACAGCGGGTCAGCGCGCTGCGCGCTATCGGGGCTTCTGCGCCGGTACTGCCGAAGCTGCTGCTGCTGATCCTGTTCACCACCTTTGTGGTGCAGATGGGGATCATGCTGGTGCTGGTGCCGGGCGTACTGCTGGCTATCGTGCTGGCTTTCGCCCCTGTCATGCTGGTGCAGGATAAGCTGGGGATTTTTAGCGCTATGCGCAGCAGTATGCGTCTGGCGTGGGCCAATATGCGTCTGGTCGCCCCGGCGGTGATAGGCTGGCTGCTGGCGAAAACACTGCTGCTGCTGTTTGCATCCAGCTTCGCGGTACTGACGCCGAACGTCGGCGCGGTGGTTATCAATACGATCAGCAATCTGATATCTGCGCTGTTGCTGATCTATTTGTTCCGCCTGTATATGCTTATCCGCAACTAAATTAACCTGGGCCGGGATTCTCCGGCCCTATCTGAACGACGGGTCCGATGTATGAAGCAGTTTCTGGATTTTTTACCGCTGGTAGTCTTTTTCGCCTTCTACAAGCTCTACGATATTTATGCCGCAACCACCGCGCTGATTATCGCCACCGCTATCGTGCTGATCTATACCTGGGTACGCTATCGTAAAGTCGAAAAGATGGCGCTGATTACCTTTGTGCTGGTTGCCGTATTTGGCGGCCTGACCATTTTCTTCCATAACGATGAGTTTATAAAATGGAAGGTCACGGTGATCTACGCTCTGTTCGCCGGCGCCTTGCTGTTCAGCCAATGGGTGATGAAAAAACCATTGATTCAACGCATGCTCGGAAAAGAGCTGACCCTGCCACAGCAGGTCTGGTCACGACTGAACCTTGCCTGGGCGCTGTTTTTTATTCTCTGCGGTCTGGCCAATATCTACATCGCATTCTGGTTGCCGCAGAATATCTGGGTCAACTTCAAAGTCTTCGGCCTGACGGCGCTGACGCTGGTCTTCACCCTGTTGAGCGGCGTATACATCTATCGCCATATGCCGCAGGACGATAACCACTAATTGCGAAGCCGGGGGTAGCGCTTCTGCCCCCGCCCTTCTTGCGTTGCCTGTTCCCCTCTCATCGTCTGCTTCTCGTTTTCGGCGTTGGCCGCGCTTTCTCTTGAGGATCGCCTGTCTGCCTCTTCGCCGATACAGCACCTCTGCTGAGCGGCCTACGCACCTCTCAGGCCGTTTATTGACGGGCTACCGGTATCAGCAGCCTGTTCGTTAAGCAAATTTATCGCGAAAACGCTCGCGCTTAGCTCTGTCACAATCCCGGCGCGCCAGCGTTATCCTCTGCTTCTGAATCCCCACGTCCGCAGCCACGGGCGTATTCCCCTGTTTTCACCCCGCCGTTTTCATAGTAGCATCGCGCTGATCCTCTTTGACCAGCACAGAGTACAGAATGACAACAACAGATCTCACCCCAAAGGGTGAAATGGTTTTACGCACCCTGGCAATGCCAGCGGACACCAACGCCAATGGCGATATTTTTGGCGGCTGGTTGATGTCGCAGATGGATATCGGCGGCGCAATTATGGCCAAAGAGATTGCGCAAGGCCGTGTGGTAACCGTGCGCGTTGACGGCATGACCTTTCTACGGCCTGTCGCCGTGGGTGACGTGGTGTGCTGCTACGCGCGCTGCGTGAAACGCGGCAACACCTCGATCACCATCAACATCGAAGTCTGGGTGAAAAAAGTGTCGTCTGAGCCGATTGGCCAACGTTACAAAGCCACGGAAGCGCTGTTTATCTACGTGGCGGTCGACAATCAGGGTAAGCCGCGCGCGATACCCGGCGAGTAAAAAAGCGCCCGGCGTGCCGGGCCATTTTTACAGGAATCCGAGCAGCGAGAAGAAGACATAGCCGAGTACAATCATGACAACCGGCAGGATGTACAGCGGAAAGTACTGCACCAGAATCGTATGACGAGGCACCACGATACGCTCCGCAATTTGCTCGCGCGTGAGCCCTTCCGCTCCTTTCGCCTGCTCAAGAATCAGCTGATCTTCCACCCCTTCACGCAGGAACTTCGCCTGGCGGCTCATGCGCGCGCCTGACGCCTGCAGCGCCATACCGACAAACACCAGAATATAGATAATCCAGAAGCCAATATTCAGGCTGTGTTTAAAATCCGGCAGCGGCGAGTTGTACCAGAAAAAGTTAAGGAATGGCGTATTAAAACGCATCATTTCAATCATGACGTGTGCAAAATCCATCAGTACCGCATCAATGCCCGGTTTTTTTTCACTGTGTTCGTACATAAACTTCAGTACCGAAATCAGCGTTGAAATCACCGCGGGGATAAAAATCACCCACCCTAAAATACGTTTAAGCACTGCAATGCGTCCAGCTTGTTGATACGTCATGGATTCCCCTTGTTTAAGACGCTTTCATCACCGTCTAAGTCTACCCTCAGCGGCGAATTTCGCCCAATAATGCGCGGTATGATATACCATGAGGACAAATTCGTTATCTACTTGCGCTACAGGAGAAGGACTTATGTCAGCCAGGCGACAAATTCATGCCGCTATTTTCGATATGGATGGATTACTGATTGATTCCGAGCCGCTATGGGATCAGGCGGAGCTGGAGGTCATTAAAAGCCTCGGAGTCGATATCAGCCGCCGCAATGAGCTGCCCGATATGCTGGGATTGCGCATCGATTTGGTGGTGGACCTGTGGTTTGCCCAGCAGCCGTGGCAAGGCCCGGCTCGTGACGAAGTCACCGCCCGCATTATCAGCCGCGCGATTGAGCTGGTTGAAGCCTCCCGCCCTCTGTTACCCGGCGTACGCGAAGCCGTTGCCCTGTGTAAAGCGCAGGGGCTGAAGGTTGGCCTGGCGTCGGCCTCGCCGCTGCGGATGCTGGAAAAGGTCCTCACCATGTTTGAGCTGCGCGAACAATTTGACGCCCTCTCCTCTGCCGAATCGCTGCCGTACAGCAAACCCCATCCTCAGGTCTATCTCAACTGCGCCGCCAGCCTGGGCGTGGACCCGATGACCTGCGTCGCGCTGGAAGATTCGGTCAACGGTATGATCGCCAGTAAGGCCGCCCGCATGCGCTCTGTCGTCGTTCCGGCTGAGGAAAATCACCACGATCCGCGTTTTGTACTGGCAGACGTTAAGCTCACGACGCTGGAATCCCTCACCGCCAGCAAACTTTGCGGCCCGCTTTCCGGCCAGTGAGCGGCGTGCTCGGGTTAACCCGCCTGATGGCCAACGAATGGGCCGGACAGAATATTAACGTCAACGCCATCGCTCCCGGCTATATGGCCACTGAGAATACCCGGCAACTGCGCGATGATGCCGATCGCAGCAAAGAGATCCTCGACCGTATCCCGGCCGGACGCTGGGGCGTCCCGGGTGATTTACAGGGACCGGTGGTATTCCTGGCGTCGCAGGCCGCGGATTACGTCAATGGCTATACGCTGGCGGTTGATGGCGGCTGGCTGGCGCGTTGATAATTTTGTGACAAAGAGTTACACCGTCACCTCTTTCGCGCACTGTATAAAAACCCTATACTGTATGAATTGACAGTTTAGGGTTTTTATCATGACGGCGGAAGGCCATCTCCTCTTTTCTATCGCCTGTGCGGTATTTGCGAAAAATGCGGAATTAACCCCCGTACTGGCACAGGGTGACTGGTGGCATATTGTTCCCTCAGCGGTACTGACCTGCCTGCTGCCGGATATCGATCATCCCAGGTCATTTCTCGGGCAGCGGCTAAGCTGGATATCGAAGCCCGTCGCCCGCGCCTTTGGTCACCGCGGGTTCACCCATAGTCTGCTGGCGGTTTTTGGCGCTATCACGCTGTTTTATTTGAAAGTGCCGGAAAGCTGGTTCGTGCCCGCCGACGCCGTGCAGGGGCTGGTGCTTGGCTATCTCAGCCATATTCTTGCCGATATGCTCACCCCGGCGGGCGTGCCGCTGCTGTGGCCCTGCCGCTGGCGCTTCCGCCTGCCGATCCTCGCGCCGCGTAAAGGTAACCAGCTGGAGCGAGCGCTCTGTATGGCGCTGTTCGTTTACGCCGTCTGGATGCCGCAAACTTTCGCTGAAAACAGCGCGGTGCGCTGGTCTTCGGGGATGATTAATTCACTGCAGATAACCTTTAATCGTTTTATTAGTCACCAGACCGGACGATAAACAGACGAAACAGTCAAAATAGTTATAACCCATTCCATTTGAATATAAGTAATGAATTCCTCTTCTGCTAACCTTGCGCCATTAGAGCTGGTAACAGAACGGCCAGATAAAAACCTATCAGGAGAACGGGGATGAATTTTCCATTAATAGCGAACGTTATCGTGTTCGCGGTTTTGCTGTTTGCGCTGGGGCAAACCCGCCACAAACAGTGGAGCCTCGCCAAAAAAGTACTGCTCGGCCTCGTCATTGGCGTGGTGTTCGGCCTGGCGCTGCAGTTGATTTATGGCTCCGACAGCCCGGTGCTGAAAGACTCCATTCAATGGTTCAATATCGTCGGCAATGGCTATGTCCAGCTGCTGCAGATGATCGTCATGCCGCTGGTTTTCGCATCTATTCTCAGCGCTGTCGCCCGTCTGCATAATGCCTCGCAGCTGGGGAAAATCAGTTTTCTGAGCATCGGTACCCTGCTGTTTACCACGCTGATTGCGGCGCTGGTCGGCGTGCTGGTGACCAACCTGTTTGGTCTGACCGCCGAAGGGCTGGTGCAGGGCAGCGCGGAAACCGCGCGTCTGAATGCGATTCAGAGCAACTATGTCGGTAAAGTCGCCGATCTCAGCGTACCGCAGCTGATTCTCTCTTTTGTACCGAAGAACCCGTTTGCCGACCTGACCGGCGCGAACCCGACCTCGATCATCAGCATCGTTATCTTCTCCGCCTTCCTCGGCGTCGCGGCGCTGAAGCTGCTGAAAGATGACGTTGAGAAGGGCCAACGCGTCCTGACAGCCATCGACACCCTGCAAAGCTGGGTGATGAAGCTGGTGCGCCTGGTCATGCAGTTAACGCCGTACGGCGTGCTGGCGCTGATGACCAAAGTGGTGGCCGGTTCCAATCTGCAGGACATCATCAAGCTCGGCAGCTTCGTGGTTGCCTCCTACATTGGCCTCGGCATTATGTTTGTGGTTCACGGTCTGCTGCTGGCGATTAACGGCGTGAGCCCGCTGAAATACTTCCGCAAGGTGTGGCCGGTCCTGACGTTCGCCTTCACCAGTCGCTCCAGCGCCGCGTCGATTCCGCTGAATGTCGAAGCGCAAACCCGTCGTCTGGGCGTACCGGAGTCGATTGCCAGCTTCTCCGCCTCCTTTGGCGCAACCATCGGTCAGAACGGTTGTGCGGGTCTCTACCCGGCGATGCTGGCCGTGATGGTGGCACCGACTGTCGGTATCAACCCGTTTGATCCGCTGTGGATAGCCACGCTGGTCGGCATCGTCACCGTCAGCTCCGCAGGGGTTGCAGGTGTCGGCGGCGGCGCAACGTTCGCGGCGCTGATCGTCCTGCCGGCCATGGGCCTGCCGGTGACCCTGGTGGCCCTGCTCATTTCCGTCGAACCGCTGATCGACATGGGTCGTACGGCATTGAACGTCAGCGGCTCAATGACCGCCGGTACCCTGACCAGCCAATGGCTGCGCCAGACCGATAAAACGATTCTCGACAGCGAAGACGACGCCGAACTGGCGCATCGCTAATCGCCCTCCCGGCAAGGTATCGCCGACGCCGTGGCCAGACTGACGACAGCATAACCTCAGGCTGGCAGGCATAAAAAAACCGCAGAGCCCACCGCTCTGCGGTTTTTTATTTTTAAGCCATATTCAGGAGGCGATTTCGCCTTCCTGTCGCGTTTGTATGGCCCAGCGCTGCGCCGACTCCGGTACGCTAAACGCCGGCGAACGGCGGAAATGCTCTCCCATCAGCACAAAGGCAACATACTTGCCGCGCAACAGCCACACATCGCGAAAACCGTCCATTTTGACGGCGTGTTCCGGCGGGGCGGGTTCCACCCGAGGCACGTAGCTAATGACAGGGCGATTTTGTTGGCGAAGTGTTTTCATAACCGATAGATTCACTAAACAAAGCGGGAGACAGAAGGGTTATCATAGCCGATTGCATCCCCTTTCGTCGCCCCTTACGTGTCTCTTCGCATACGGATGTGAAGTCTGGCAGGAACCGGTAAAATAGCGGGGAAGATGAGGTCTTCCCCTGCGCTTTGATATCAAACGTCGCGGTAGGTGCCTAAACGGTACCCACGCTCGGCCACCGCGTACTTCAGTGATGCCGAGGTCAGGACATCCAGCTCCGCCAGTCGCGGGTAGCAATAGGCGCTGCCCATGATGGTGTTATCCACAAACGCCGGGTGGCACATCACCTCCAGCGAGGATTCTCCCCGCTGGATAGAGGCGTCCAGGGTGTGTAAAAACAGCGCCTCCGAGATGGCCTCGCCGTAGAACTCGCTGGTAAAACCGTCGCTGCTGCGCGCGGTATCCTGCGCCAGTTTGTCACGTTCAGCGAGCTGACGATCAATACGCAGCGCCACCCCCTTCTCGCGGGCAAATGCGGCGACAATGGGATAAATCCCGGCGATCATATGCACATGGTGATGGCTGTCGATATGCGTCGGTTCGCAGCCAAACAGCGCAATAAACCGGCGATACTGACACTCCAGCTCATGTGCGATTTCATCCAGCGGCAGGCTATCTTCTTCCGCCATTTGCCAAATCCATTTCCCCAGTCGCCCGTCGCGGGTCAGACCCGGCATCGCCGATAAAGGCTCGCCCAGGGTCAGGACAAAATGCATCCCGACCCCCAGCTCCGGCACGCTGCGGCTCAGCTGGGTCGCATGACTAATCGCCGCCCCGTTAACCAGCGCCGTTGTCGAGGTGACCAGGCCATTTTTACAGGCTTCAATAATGCCGTAGTTCTGGCCTTTACTCAGGCCAAAATCGTCGGCATTAACGATTAACACGCGTTCCATCAGCCCTCCCGTTACTGTTTCAGTTGCTCGATTGTCGCGGCAAAGTTTGGCAGCCACTTTTCGTGCGCGAGGATCATTTCACGCGCCAGCTGCTCGGCATCGCGGTCAGAGTGAATCAACGGGCTCAAATTAAGCGCCAGCAGTACGTCGTTCAGCTCGCCGCTGATCGCGGCCTGGCTGGCCGCCACTTCAAAGCCTTTGATGGTATAAATCAGCCCCAGCACCTTCTCATCGAAATGGGTGATGCGCGGCGTCGGCGTCGCCCCTTTACTGCCGAGCGTGCAGGTCATCTCCACCGCCCAGTCCGCCGGAATATTATCAATGTGGCCATGATGCGGGATGTTTACGTAGTGCTCGGCCTGCTTGTCATTGTAGATAGCATTGATCACTTCACAGGCCGCATCGGAATAATAGGCGCCGCCGCGCTGCTCCAGCTCTTTTGGTTTGACCTTCAGATCCGGGTTTTTATACAGCTCGAACAGCTGTTTTTCGACCTTCTGCACCACCTGGGCGCGCGCGCCGCCTTTGTAATACTCACCCATTTCGATGGCCAGCATCTCTTTAGGTTTAAAGTAGTAGAGCAGATAGGAGCACGGAATCAGGCGCAGCGAGCGGATCAGCCCTTCGCTGAACGGTAAATCGAAGATATTTTTCACCGAGTTGGCGCTCAGGGTACCGGAAGCAACGCCATCGAGCAGTTCGTCGAAGCGCGATTTGCCATTCACCAGCACATCGCGAACGAACACCAGGTGATTGAGACCAAACAGGTCGATATGCAGTTCATCTTCCGGGCTCAACTGCAGCACATCGGTGATAAACATTTTCATGCCGATCGGAATATTGCACACGCCGATAAAGCGCTTAAAGTTGGTGTGGCGATAGACCGCCTCGGTAACCATCCCCGCCGGGTTGGTAAAGTTGATGATCCAGGCATCCGGGCAGATCTCCTGTACATCCTTCACGATATCAAAAATCACCGGAATGGTACGCAGACCTTTAAACAGGCCGCCGGCGCCGTTAGTCTCCTGCCCGAGGTAGCCGTGGCTGAGCGGAATGCGCTCATCTTTTTCACGCGCCTTCAGCTGGCCAACCCGCAGTTGCGTGGTGACGAAATGCGCCCCTTCCAGCGCGGCGCGACGATCCAGCGTTTTGTAAACCTGCATCGGAACGCCCGCTTTTTCCACCATACGCTGGCACAGCGCATGGATAATATCGAGTTTCTCCCGTCCTTCTTCGACATCAACCAGCCATAATTCCGTTACCGGCAGTTCGTGATAGCGTTTGATAAACCCTTCCAGTAACTCCGGGGTATAACTGCTGCCGCCGCCGATAGTGACAATTTTTAATTTCTGGCTCATTATATTCTCCCTTGTGGCACTACGAATTGACCGTAGTCCGCCCTCCGCATAGAAACGGAAAGTTAAATTGAATATGTCCTGACGCGGAATAACCCGCTCCGGTTAATTAATGCTGGTCAGCTGTTTTCGATAATTGCTTGGCGTAAATGAGGTCAGCTTCTTGAATGTTTTAATAAACAGACTTGGGCTACTGTACCCCGACTCGTAAGCAATATCGGTTACCGAGTAGTTGGTGATTTCCAGCTGCTTCTTGGCGAAATTGATGCGAATATCATTAATAATCTGCATCGGCGTTTTACCATAATAGCGTTGGGTTGCCCGGGTTAAATATTCCTGTGTTTTCCCGGAGAGGGCGACCATATTTTCCAGCGCGCCTTCGCCAAATTTCAGCTTATCGTGCATATCTTCGACGGTATTTTTCAGCCATTGCGGAATGACATCCTGCGCTGGCTCCTCGCGATAATGCCGTAAACGGTTAATGGTATAAAACGAGACCAGTTCAATAAATTCGTCAAACTCAGTTTCGCGAAAGTTCAGCGAAGCGATAACCGACTCGATGTAGCTGAGAAAGGTGCTTTTTACCGCATAGACCTGCGAAGCAACCAGACCAAACGGCAGCAGCGGCAGATAGTGTTTCTCAAAGAAACTTTTGCTGATGCCGACGTTAAGAATGCGAGTCGCGCCAAAAGCATAAAAACTCTGGTGGTGCGACCCCATCGGGATAAAGACAAAATCCCCGCGCTCCAGCAGTACCCGCTTGCCATTGATTTCCTGATAATAGCGCCCGGTTAAAACGATGGTGTACTCGTAATAATCATGCTGGTGAAGCCCGCTTACGCTTTCCGTTTTGTTGTAGATAACCACATGAAAATTTTTCCCGTTGAAAAGCTGCTGTTCCCGCGCGGTACTGATTTCAGTGGTGATCATCTTTGGCTGCCTCATCGTGTAGATGGCCTATTGTACCTTCTCATGCAGCTCAATCAATTCGGCAACCAGTTCACGCGCCAGCATGGAGGTCATCAAATGATCCTGCGCATGAACCAGTACCAGACTGACCTTCATTTTGCCTTCGCCTTCATCGCTTTCAATGAGCTGCGTCTGCACGCGATGCGCTTCACTCAGCGCCATTCGCGACTGTTCCATCATATTTTTGGCGGCGGCGAAATCCCCTTGCTTGGCCTGCTTAAGTGCAGCATAGGCCAGGCTACGGGCCTGTCCGGAGTTGATAATCAGCCCCATCACCACCTCTTCGAGATCGTTCTCAGGTACGTCAACCGCTTCGATATTATCCAGATCAAACATACTATTTCCTCATTTCTCAGGCGGTACGGGAAAGCTCCCGTACCGCTCGACATCAGAATTTCAGCGCGTTAGCGATATCTTCTTCGCTTTCCTGCTCTTCAATAACCGCCTGCGCCTTGTTGGAGACCGCGACGAACGGCAGGTAAACCAGCACCGACACCCCGAGGTTAAACAGCGCCACGCAAAGTGCGGCGATACTCCCGTTACTGTTGAAGAACGCCCCGAGGCCGGTAGGCATGGTCCACGGCGCCAGGTTAGTCACCGGCGGGATAATCCCCATCGAGTAGGCAACAAGCGTAATCGCGGCCAGAATCGGCTGAATCAGGACAAACGGGATGAACATTACCGGGTTCATGATAATCGGCAGACCAAACAGAATCGGCTCGTTAATCTGGAAGATGCCTGACGGCAGCGCCAGTTTCGCCACCTGACGGTGATCTGCGCGGCGTGAGCCGATGAAGATGGCGATAATCAGACCGAGCGTGGCCCCGGAGCCCCCCAGCAGGATGTAAGAGTCCAGCATCGGCTTGGCCCAGAAGTGGAACTCTTTGCCCGCAGCGATGGCCGCCTCAACGGAACCGTACTGGTTGTACAGCGCGATGTTTTCCAGCGCCCACGGGGTCATGATGCCGTTGTCCAGCGCGGTCAGCGCCAGAGACCCGTGTACGCCGAAGAACCACAGCAGGGAGTTAAAGATAACGTAGGCCCAGCCCACCACGCTGCCCATCGACGCCAGCGGTCTGGAGATGGAGTCCATGATGATCTGGTGGAAGTTGCTGCCATGGTTGGCCAGCAGCCAGGAGATAATGCCGAACACGGAGAGGATCAGGAAGCCCGGAATCAGCGCCGAGAATGAGCGTGATACCGAGGCCGGAACGCTGTCCGGCAAGGTAATAACCCAGTTGCGGCGGATAACAAAGGTGAACATTTCCGCCACCAGCAGGCCAATGATCATACCCGAGATAATGTTTGCCCCACCCAGCCAGTTCGCGCCGACCGCATAGGCCTCGCCCACGCTATACGGCGTGACGGTCATAAAGGCGGCGACCGATAGCAGCCCCGCGGCCAACGGATCGACTTTACGCTCTTCAGCCAGCGCCATACCGATAAAGAACGGCGCCATCAACGACATAATCCCTAACGTCCCGTTATAAACGTTGCCGCCGATGGCCTTAAAGCCATTTAACGTTTCAATGGTGGAAGCATCCAGGCGAATACCCATTGAATAGAAGAAAGAACCCTCACCAAAGCTCAGAAAAACATTGTTGATTAATACGAACATGGCCCCGGCGAGGGTCAGCGGCATTAATTTAATAAAGCCGTTTTTAATCGCATTAATGTGCGGCTGCTTTCCTATTTTCACTGCAAAAGGAAGGAGTACCTTTTCAAGCGAGTCAATCACTTTACTCATAGCAAATACCCTTAAAAGCCGTAATCGAATCATTACGGCATAGATGTATGAAATTACTCTTTGACGGGAAAATAAACTCTCACCTTTTGCTATTCCGGCAAATAAGATAGTGCCTTAGCGCACTATTGATTCAGCGAAAACCAAAAAGATATTGAGTTTTAAAATTAAATTAATGTGCAGCAGCTTTCTTAATGGCCGCAACGGCCGCTTTCAGTACACCTAAACCATCGACTTTGCCATACAGTACAGAGTCGATAACTTCCACCGGCTTATTTGGTAACAGCCGCTGAATTTCAGGAAGCATATACGCGATTTGTGGGCCTAATAATACGACATCGGCTTCAGGGCCCTTTTCTCCCGCAAGTGTCTCAGGATAAGCCTCGATGATGACCGGCACTTCATATTTTTCCGCCTGCGCTCGCATTTTAGAGACCAGCAGTGAAGTTGACATTCCAGCCGAGCAAAACAAATAGATGTGTTTCTTTTCCATGAGCGCTTCCTCAATGTGTAAAACCTGGCGGCCTCAGTACCATTTTCTGTCTGAAGGCCGGATAAGACAGGTCATCATTCAATTAGTATTGTTTATGCATTGAGTATACGGCATTGTTCGGGACCTGGATAATTCCTGGTTAATCAAAATTGTCTCTCATTGACCTCGCGTTTTGACTACCTTCACATTTCCCCCAAATAATTCGCGCAATTAAATAAGCATTAGCGGTCATAAAAAAACCCGACCAGTGGTCGGGCTTTCGTAGATCCCAGCATGTTGCACTACTTGCTGTTACGCGGGTCGGTATCGTACTCCGCACAGGTCTGGTAGCCGGAGTTCATCACGCGGCCGGTGTCATCGAGGGCAACAAAGTAGGTTTCAATTTTACCATCCCGTTGACCGAGGATATAGGTCTGACAGGTTCCGCGGGCATGGATCATGGTGACCTCAGAAGACGGTTTACCCGCAATCTGTAAGACCTGCGCGCGGGTCATACCTTTTTTGACATCTTTGACGACCGGTTGCGTGAACTGATCGGCGGTACGATCGTAAGCCGTACAACCTGCCAGCATGGTCAAAACGGCTGCTGCGCCCAGAAATCCAGTTAAATTGTTGTTCATATTCCGTCCTCTTTTATTCTGCGTGTTAATAAGCCTGGAATAAATAGCGTTATTTTTCAAGCCGAAGGTACAAAAGGGGCAAATTTAAGCTCTTTCTAATAAAAAAAACCTATGTCGTTGATTGCTTTCTTTTACGCCACTCAATTCTGTGATCCTTGTCGTTTTCCCGGCAAAGAGGTAGCTTTAACCCCTACTGGCAGCTAAACAGATTCACTTTCCGGAGGGCGCGATGACGCTACAACAAGAAATTATTCAGGCGCTGGGCGCAAAGCCCCAGATCGATGCTGAGGGTGAAATTCGCCGCAGCGTGGACTTTTTGAAGTCGTACTTGCAGACCTACCCTTTTATTAAGTCACTGGTTCTGGGAATCAGCGGCGGCCAGGATTCAACCCTGACAGGCAAACTTTGTCAGCAGGCCATCACTGAACTGCGGGCCGAAACCGGCGATGAAAAGCTGCAGTTTATTGCGGTACGCCTGCCTTATGGCGTCCAGGCGGATGAGCAGGATTGCCAGGATGCGATCGCCTTCATCCAGCCGGATCGGGTGCTGACGGTAAATATTAAAGGCGCCGTCCTGGCCAGCGAGCAGGCCTTGCGGGAGGCCGGTATTGAGCTCAGCGACTTTGTTCGCGGCAATGAGAAAGCCCGCGAGCGCATGAAAACGCAGTACAGCATTGCCGGGATGACCCACGGCGTGGTGGTAGGTACCGACCATGCGGCTGAGGCGATTACCGGCTTCTTTACCAAGTACGGAGACGGCGGCACGGATATCAACCCTATCTTCCGTCTCAATAAGCGCCAGGGCAAGCAGCTGCTGGCGCTGCTGGGCTGCCCGGAGCATCTGTATAAGAAGCTGCCGACCGCCGACCTGGAAGACGACCGCCCCTCTCTGCCGGATGAAGTTGCGCTGGGGGTGACCTACGACAATATCGATGACTATCTGGAAGGCAAAACGCTGGATACGGGCATCGCCAGAATTATTGAAGGCTGGTATCTGAAAACCGAGCATAAGCGCCGGACGCCGATCACCGTTTTCGACGACTTCTGGAAAAAATAACGCGCGCCCTGCATTTCGCTGACCCCGGCCACCGCCGGGGTTATTTTTTGTACTTTTCGCTGCCTGAACGCCCTGCTATA
Organism: Raoultella sp. T31; assembly: GCF_002806725.1. Taxonomy (NCBI): domain Bacteria; kingdom Pseudomonadati; phylum Pseudomonadota; class Gammaproteobacteria; order Enterobacterales; family Enterobacteriaceae; genus Klebsiella; species Raoultella sp. T31. Next base: position 11,503 of record NZ_PIBO01000044.1, on the reverse strand, counting down.
CTGGACAAATAACCAGTATCAGGAGCCCGTGTAGTGAGAAGGCAATCTGCCCCGCGTCTGGAATTCGAGGCGGCGGCTATCTATGAATATCCCGAACATCTGCGTCCATGGGTGGAGGCGCTGCCTACTCTGCCGGGCGTTTATCTGTTTCACGGTGAGAGCGAGACGCTCCCGCTGTATATCGGTAAGAGCGTGAATCTCCGCAGTCGGGTGCTGTCGCACCTGCGTACGCCCGAAGAGGCGGCCATGCTGCGCCAGGCGCGAAGCATCAGCTGGCAGCGTACCGCGGGAGAGCTGGGCGCGCTGCTGCTGGAGGCGCAGCTGATTAAAGAACGCCAGCCGCTGTTTAATAAGCGCCTGCGGCGTAATAAGCAGCTCTGCTCGTTGCGGCTGGAAGGGGCTCGCCCGCAGGTGGTGTACGCCCGCGAGGTTGATTTCTCCCACCAGAATCATCTGTATGGCCTGTTCGCTAACCGGCGGGCGGCGCTGCAGGCGCTGCAAACCCTCGCAGACGAACAGCATCTTTGTTACGGGCTGCTGGGACTGGAGACGCTCACTGCGGGCCGCGCCTGTTTCCGGCACGCGCTGGGACGCTGCGCCGGCGCCTGCTGCGGCCAGGAAACTCTTGCCGCGCATCATGAAAGACTTCGCGCCCGGATGGCGCAGATGCAGCTGGTGTGCTGGCCGTGGCCTGGGGCCATCGCGCTGGAAGAGCAAGGTCCAGACCTCACCCACTATCACGTCATTCATAACTGGCTGTGGCTGGGAGCAGTCGAGACGCTGGAGCAGGCAGAGTCCTTAACGCGCCAGTCGGCCAGTTTCGATCATGACGGCTACAAAATTCTCTGTAAACCGCTGCTGAGTGGCCGCTTTACGCTGCATCCGCTCTCCCCCCGTTAGGGCAAAAAAAACCGCCGGTCCTGCCCAATGCCTGACGGCGTATGTTGGGCAAGACCGGCGGTCTTCATTCAAAGCGCTGAGTTATTCAGCTGATGCGGGCATTTTACCTTCTGCCGCGTTGCGTTCTGTCAGATGCTTCTCAAAATTCGCATTGAACTGTTTTTTCTGTTCCGGCGTCAGAATGTTGTAAATCTTGTTCTGGGTTTCCATACGGGAAAGCGCCATCGCTTTGTGCTGCGCCTCCATTTTATCGATCTGCGCTTCCGCTTTCGCTTTATCGAAGGTATCGCTGGCGATAAGCTCATGCATCGCGCGGCGTTCATCCAGCGACGGGCGTTTCATATTTTCACGCTGGTCCTTCATGATGTCGCGAATCTGCTGTTTTTGCGCATCGGTCAGATTCAGCCCTTTAAACATCATTTCATGCTGGCCGCCATGCATACCCTTATGGTGCATCATCGGTTTGCTATCGGTCTGAACGGCGGTGGTATCGGCAGCGTGAGCCAGGTTAGCCGCACCCAGAGCCAGTGTAGAGGCAACAAACAGAGCAGTCATCTTCTTCATATCTGGTCCTTACTTTAAGTTATTTTTACGGCGTGTTGCCGTGTTGACGAGATAAACTTTACGACGTTTATCGTCAATTAGTCAGAGCAAGCGTAAAACAATGAAAGTGTAAAAAACATTTTCTCACCAATTGTGGAGAAAATAAGGAAATTAAGGAGGGAATTGCAACAGAAAATAAATAACTTACTGTTTTTAGATGGTTTTTATGGATTATAAAGCAGCAAAGATTAAAAACAAAGCATTTATCCAGGAATAATCCGCAATCAGACTCCAGCGCACAAAAAAATAAGATTACGCGAAAAAGTCACTATTCGAAATTAAACAGCCGCCCGGATGAGCGGCAAAATATTCGGCCCGCGGCTACGGTAAACGCTCCAGCATCAACCCGGCCCGCAGCCCCCGCGCCACGGACGGATTAGGGAACAGAACAAACTCCTGCGCTTTTTCTACCACATAGCGAATATCGCCATCTTCGGCAAGCAGGGTTCCGCCGGGAAAGGCGGTAAAATTGAGCGTCCGATCCGACATAAACAGATGAAATTTATCACTATGGCGGGTAATTTGCTGCACCACCCGATAGCGCAGCGGCGCCGGCTCGGCGTCAACAACCGTCATGTCGCCCACCAGCAAACGCATTAGCGCCCGTTGGGTGACGCTAAATTGCGCCAGATCGTTAGCGCCAAACGGTAACGCCTTCCCGAGTTCCAGGGTACAGGAGAGCGCGGCAAAGCGTTCACAGCTGAAATGGGTGAATGTCCCCGCCGGCTGCTGATGGAAGACCAGCGCCTCCAGCCCGGCGCCGCCCAGCCAACGCAAAAAATCCTCATCCCACGGAGCTTCACGCGCCGGCAGCACTCCAAAGCGCGTATGCAGCGACCCACGAATCGCGGTATGTAAATCAAGGTGCCAGCGGCCGCCCGTTGCGCCAGCATAAAACCGCGTCAACACCTGCTCCAGCTGACGCGCTCTGGCCGTTTCGTCGCTGACGGGAAAACCCTGCCAGCGCCCGCCAAACATCCGGTTCATGTCGCAGTCCAGGTAGCGCTTATTTTGCCGCAGCGCGGGCGGATTGCCGAAGATAACCAGCAGCCGCCAGTGCAGCGGCAGCTCACCGCTAAACAGCTGCTGTAGCAGCTGATGGGTCATCTCCACCGGCGCGGTTTCATTGCCGTGGATCCCCGCGGACAGAACCAGCGACCGCTCGCAGCGCGCATGCGGCGTCAGTTGCAACACCCCGCAATCCAGCCAGTGCCAGCGAAAATGCGCCGTTTCGCCATGAAAGTGGTGGGGCAAACGCCCCGCCAGAGTTAATGCCAGAAAGTCGTCCACGACGCCTCCTTGAAACGAAAACAAAGTCACAGCGCCTGCTGAAACGGATAAACGGAACCCAGTTGCAGGATTTGCGTCAGCCGATCGAGCGCCTCGCGACCTTCGACAAGCAGCTGTGGATCCGCCAGATCCGCCTGGGTGAGACGATCGCGATAGTAGCGATCGACCCAGTCATTGAGGGTCACAAACAGCGCCTCGTTCATCAATACCGCCGGATTCACCGCCCGCAGTTCCTCCTCCGTCAACACCACTCGCAGGCGCAAACAGGCCGGCCCCCCGCCGTTGGCCATACTTTCGCGCAGATCGTAAACCTGCAGTTCATCAATCGGGTTGTCAGCGTCCAGCAGCGTGTTCAGGTAACGCCAGACCCCAGCATGTTCCTGCGCCTCCTGGGGAAGAATCAGCCGCATCGTGCCATCGGGTTTACTCAATAGCTGACTGTTGAACAGATAGGTCGCTACCGCCTCTTCTACCGTCACCGCGCGGGTCGGTACAATAACGGGCGTAAACCCGGCCACCTGCCCGGCAAGCTCGCGCATCAGCTGCGGCTGATCGACGAACGCCTGTTCATGGCAAAACAGCACCTGGCGATTACTCACCGCAATCACATCGTTGTGAAATACCCCTTTATCAATCACCGCCGGATTCTGCCGGGCAAAAATAACCTGCCGCGGATTCACCTGATTCAGGCGCGCAACCGCCTGACTGGCTTCCAGCGTCTGTCGTGCCGGGTAGCGCAGCGGGCTTTCGCCCTCGCCGCCCTGCTGGCGACCGTAGACAAAAAGCTGCACGCCCGGCGCGCCATACTCGCCGCCGAGGCGGTTATGGTTCGCCGCCCCTTCATCGCCAAACAACGCCACCTGCGGCAAAGGGGGATGGATGGCAAAGCGCTGCTCATCAGGGAAGATAGCGCGCAGCAGCGCTTCGGTCGTTGGCGCTTCACTGGCGCGGTGGAATTTATCGTTAAGATTGGCCACCGTCAGGTGAACCCGGCCATCCAGCGAATCGGCCGAGGGCGAAACCGTCGCCGCGTTGGCCACCCACATTGACGAAGCCGAGCTCACCGCTGACAGCAGATCCGGCGCCTGGCGCGCCGCCTTCTCGATGACCTGCGGGTCGCTGCCGCTGAATCCGAGCTGGCGCAGCAGGGGAACATTCGGCCGTTCCTGTGGCGGGATGACGGCCTGGGGATAGCCCGCGTCCGCCAGCGCCTTCATCTTTTTCAGCCCCTGCTTCGCCGCCAGCTGCGGGTTGGATACCCGATAGCGATGTCGTGTCGACGCCTCATTGCCAAAGGAGAGCCCGGCGTAGTGATGGGTCAGACCGGGAAGTCCGTCAAAATTTACCTCAAAAGCTTTCATCGGGCGGCTCCTCGCAGGATGTCGAGACCGGGACTGAGGGTCGCCGGTAGCGTCAGTTCCGGCGTTTCGAGACTTGCCATCGGCCACGCACAATAATCGGCCGCGTACCATGCCCCCGGACGGTGGTTACCGGAGGCCCCCACACCGCCAAACGGCGCGGTGCTGGCGGCGCCGGTCAGCGGTTTGTTCCAGTTGACGATTCCGGCCCGCGCTTCCAGCAGCAGGCGATCGAATTTCTCGCGCTCTGCGGAAATCAGCCCGCAGGAAAGACCAAACCGGGTGGCATTCGCGAGGGCGATCGCCTCGGCAAAATCGTCATAGCGCCAGACGCTGAGCAGCGGACCAAAAACTTCCTCGTCGGCCACTTCCGCCACCGCCGTCAGTTCGATAATTCCCGGCGTCAACAGCGAAGTACCGGCCCGCAACAGCCGCGGCTCCAGCAGCGTTTTTCCGCCCTTCGCAACCTGTCCGAGCCAGGCCTGGTGCACCTTTTGCGCCGCCTGGGCCGAGATAAGCCCGCCAAGGAACGGCTGCGGCGACGCATCCCAGGCGTCGGGCACCAGACTTTGTGACACTGTCACCAGTCGTTCGAGAAACGCATCGCCTCTCTCGCCGCGCTTCACCAGCAGGCGACGAGCGCAAGTACAGCGCTGTCCGGCGGTAATAAAGGCCGATTGAATGGTCAGATGCACCGCCGCATCGATATCCTGCGGGTCGTCGACAATCAGCGGATTGTTGCCGCCCATCTCCAGCGCCAGAATCTTTTCCGGCTGGCCGGCGAGCTGGCGGTGCAGCTGAAACCCCGTCGCCGAGCTGCCGGTAAACAGCAGCCCGTCAATATCCGGCTGGGCGCTCAGCGCTTCGCCGGTTTCCCGTCCGCCCTGCAGTAAGTTCAGTACCCCCGGCGGCAGTCCCGCCTCGGCCCACAGTTTCACCACCGCCTCGCCGCTGTGCGGCGTCAGTTCGCTGGGCTTAAACACCAGCGTATTCCCCGCCAGCAGCGCCGGCACAATATGCCCGTTAGGCAGATGACCGGGAAAATTGTACGGACCAAACACCGCCAGCACGCCATGCGGGCGATGGCGCAGCGTCGCCGAGCCATCGCCCATGACCGTTTGCGACTCACCGGTGCGGCTATGGTAGGCTTTCAGGGAAATAGCGATCTTGTTGATCATCGCGCTGATTTCGGTTACCGCTTCCCACTGCGGCTTACCGGTTTCTGCGGCAATAACCGCAGTTAGCTCGGTTTTGTTCGCTTCCAGCAGCGCGGCAAATTTTTCCACGATCGCCTGACGGACGCTGAACGGCTGCCTGGCCCATGTCGGGAAGGCCCGTCTCGCGGCACTGACCGCCAGCGCCACCTGTCCGGCGTCGGCGTCGTTGCCCTGCCAGAGCAGCGCCTGGCTGACCGGGTTGATTTTGCTGCGCGCCGGACCGTGTCCGCTCTGCCACTCACCGTTGATCCATAAACTCATGATTTTTTCTCCTCCGGAATCAGACCAACCAGTCTCACCTGGTCGCCGACATGGCATTTCAGGGCATCCAGTTCGCGCGCGCTCAACAGCAGGCGATCGGTATGCGGATCGGCGTGCACCAGCAGCGCGCGAAATTGCAGATACTGCTCGTTGGCCACCAGGCATACCGGCCATTCCCCCGGCGCGGGCTGCCCTTCCGCCACGGTCACCAGCCGGCTTTTACGAATCGCCCGCACCCGGTCAATGTCGCACTCCAGCGTCGGCCCGCCGTCGAAAATGTCGATATAGTTGCGGTAGCGAAACCCTTCTTTCTCCAGCACCGCGCGCGCCGGCGCCGTTTGCGGATGAACTTCGCCGATCGCCGCGCGCGCCTCATCGGATAAAAAGTCGATATACAGCGGATGCTTCGGCATCAAGGCGGCAATAAAAGCTTTTTGCCCGGTCCCGCACAGGTAGTCGGCACGCGAGAACTCCATGGCGAAAAAGCGTTTGCCGAGGCTTTCCCAGAACGGCGAATAGCCATGTTCATCAATCACGCCGCGCATCTCCGCCACCACTTTTTCATTAAAGTGCTCGCGGAACGCGGCCATAAACAGGAAGCGCGATTTCGACAACAGATAGCCGTTGCCCTCTTTACGCCAGGCCGGATCGAGAAACAGCGTGCACAGCTCGCTGCTGCCAGTGTGATCGTTGCTGAGAAACAGCGTCGGCAGCGCGTTGTAGACATTCAGCTCTTTTGAGGCATGAACCTGTGTCCCCACGCGGTAGTTGTACCAGGGATCGTTCAACCCTACCGCGACTTCGATAGCGCAAATCCCCACCACCGCGCCGCTGCTGGTCTCTTCAAGGACAAAAACATAGCCCTGTTCGCTTTTTGGCAGCTCCCCGCGCCAGGTTTTCTGTGAACGTTCAATCCGCGCCGCCAGCGTCTTTTCATCGGCAGGCAGCGATGTCAGGCCACCACCGGTTTCACCGGCCAGGGTCACCAGACCGGCCAGATCTTCGGCGGCTACAGGACGAATCACCATCATGATGACGCTCCCGCGAGGAAGTGTTGGCAGGCCCGTTCAAAACGATCCAGCCCGGTTTTCACCTCTTCCTCACTCACAATGAGCGCCGGAGCGAAACGCACCACGTTCGCGCCGGCAATCAGAATCATCAGCCCCTCTTCCGCCGCCTGGGTACTGATGGCTTTCGCCTTTCCGGCCCAGGCATCATTGAGGACGCAGCCGATCAGCAGTCCCAGTCCACGGATCTCCTTGAACAGGCCGTAGCGCGCGTTAATGGCGTTCAGCCGCTCGGTAAACCACTGGTGGCGCTGCTTCACGCCGTTCAGTACCGCCGGCGTATTGACTATTGACAGTACTTCGCCGGCCACCGCGCTGGCCAGCGGGTTACCGCCGTAGGTGGTGCCGTGCGTCCCGACGGTCATGACGTTGGCGCAGTCTTGCGTTGCCAGCAGCGCGCCAATCGGGAAACCACCGCCCAGCGCTTTCGCCGTCGACAGGACATCCGGCGTGACGCCATAGTGCATATAGGCATACAGTTCGCCGGTACGGCCTACTCCGGTCTGGACTTCATCAAAAATCAACAGCGCATGATGGGCATCGCACAACTCGCGCAGACCACGCAGGAAGGCCGCATCGGCTGGCACCACGCCCCCTTCGCCCTGCATCGGCTCAACAATCACCGCGCAGGTGTTGTCATCGATAAGCGCCCGCGCCGATTCGAGATCGTTATAAACCGCATGCTGGATCTGCGGCGGTAGCGGGGCAAAATCCTGAGAGTAGGCCGGCTGGCCGCCCGCAGAAACAGTAAACAAGGTGCGACCGTGGAAGGCATTTTTGAACGCGACGATGCCGCTTTTGTGGCTGCCGAAACGGTCGTGAGCATATTTGCGCGCCAGCTTCAGCGCCGCTTCGTTAGCCTCTGCGCCTGAGTTACAGAAGAAAACGCGGTCGGCAAAAGTCGCGTCGATCAGCTGTTTCGCCAGACGCAGGACCGGCTCATTGGTGTATCCGTTGCCGGTGTGCCAGAACTTTCCGGCTTGTTCCGTCAACGCCCGAATCAGCTGCGGATGAGCGTGTCCCAGGGCATTCACCGCAATGCCGCCGGCAAAATCGATATACTCTTTCCCCTGCTGATCCCACAGGTGTGAACCTTCACCGCGTACCGGAATAAAAGCCGCTGGCGCGTAGACCGGCATCATCCATTCATCAAAATTGTTACGCGTAATTGACTGAGACATATCGACCTCTTCCGGTAAATAAAAAGTATGAATAATGTTAAAAATTGTAGGTTGTCACGCTGTAAATGTAGATTGCACACATCGTGCCAGCCAGAGGGGAAAATGCATAAATCGGAGTCAGGCAAGGAATATCAATAAGTTACGACTTCAATTTATGCACATTAAATGCATAAATAGTGAATAAATATCTTATCCACCGGCCACAGCAGTGAATAAATCAGATAGTTTATGCATCAGTAAGATATAATTCTGTATTTGTGATCCTCTACGAAATTTATCGTAGATATTCGCCCTTTTTTAGCGCAGGCTGCGCCGGAATGGTGCACGCGGATTACGCCAGCGCTGCCAATCGGAACAACAGGCACAATAAAATGCCTTCCGACAGCCAGCCCGGCGAATTTCTGCTACCATCCCTGCACTATTCACCTTGCACAGTGGCAGCAACTATGAAATTTCTCTCTTTTAATATCAACGGCCTGCGCGCCCGCCCCCACCAGCTGGCCGCCATCGTCGACAAACATCAGCCTGACGTCATTGGCTTACAGGAAACCAAAGTACACGACGACATGTTTCCGCTCGAAGAGGTGGCAAAACTCGGGTACAACGTGTTCTACCACGGTCAAAAAGGGCACTACGGCGTGGCGCTGCTGACCAAAGAGACGCCGGTCTCAGTGCGCCGCGGTTTCCCGGACGACGGCGAAGAGGCCCAGCGGCGCATCATCATGGCGGAAATTCCGTCCGCATTCGGCAATGTGACGGTGATCAACGGCTATTTCCCGCAGGGCGAAAGCCGCGACCACGCAACCAAGTTCCCGGCAAAAGCGGCGTTCTACCAGAACCTGCAAAACTATCTCGATAGTGAGCTGAACAAAGATAATCCGCTGCTGATCATGGGGGATATGAACATCAGCCCAACCGACCTCGACATCGGCATTGGCGAAGAGAACCGTAAGCGCTGGCTGCGCACCGGTAAGTGCTCATTCCTGCCGGAAGAGCGTGAGTGGATGGCGCGCCTGCTGGACTGGGGCCTGGTTGACACCTGGCGTCAGGCCAATCCCGATAGCCAGGATCGCTTCTCATGGTTTGACTACCGTTCCAAAGGCTTTGACGATAACCGCGGGCTGCGTATCGACCTGCTGCTGGCAAGCTCTCCGCTGGCGCAGCGCTGCGTAGAAACCGGTATTGATTACGACATTCGCGGTATGGAAAAACCGTCCGACCATGCGCCGGTCTGGGCCACCTTCAAACCGTAAAGCGCTTTCTCCCTCGACTCTCCCGGCCTGACGGCCGCGGAGAGTGCGCTTATCCTGAGAAAAATCAATAAATCCGCGGTAAGACATTGTTGCGGCTCGCCATTTATTATACTGTCGCGCACGCCCTGGCGACCGGGGCGCAGGTTCACGGAACGCGGTAAAAACAGGAGATCCCCATGCAAAAGAAGCCGTCATAAAACAGACTCTCAGCTGCTGCTGATTCTCGCCCTGCTCTGCGCCACGGTGGCGATTGTCTCCTTCTCCGGCTTTGCCGACCTGCTGACCCACTTCCGTCAACTGCAGGCGCTGATCCAACACAGCGGCCCGCTGGCTGGGTCGCGATCTGCTGCTGAAATATGCCGGACATACCGCCACCTTTCAGGCGATTGAACGCGGAATTGCCCGCAGCGGTACAGATTTCCTGATTTTTACCCGCCTGGTGCCGCTGTTTCCGTACAACATTCAAAACTATGCCTATGGCCTGACCGCCATTCCGTTCGGCTCATTTATGCTGATATCGCTCCTGACGACCCTGCCGGGGCTGTTTATCTACACTCTGATGGCGAGCGAACTCGCAGTGCACTGCACCCATTTAGTTGGACTCTCAAATTGGAGAGTCCCATGTCCAGACGTAAGTACACCTTTCAACAGCGCCTCGAAGTGGTTATGCACTATTTCGCTACCGATGAAGGCTATCGCTTAACTTCAGCTCGTTTTAATGTTCCCAGAACCCAGGTAAGAATATGGGTTGCAGCCTATGATGCTTATGGAGAAGAAGGCCTGAAGCCCAGGGATAAGGGCGTATCAATCGATCCCGATATCAGAGTCGAAGCCGTTAAGGCTGTACTGACGGGGCAGATTTCCCAGACGCAGGCTGCTGCGAAATTTAACGTCGCGGGTTCAGCCTCTGTTGGGAAGTGGATGAAGGTGTTCAGAGAACATGGAGAGGAAGGGCTTCGTTCTCTCCGTGTGGGCAAAAAAAGGCACTTAATATGATTGATGATCCTGTTGCGCTTGAGGTGGCACTGGAACGTTCGAAAGATAAACATATTCAGGAACTTGAACAAAAAGTCCGCCGCCTGGAATTGCGGATTCTTTATTTAAAAAAGTTGAAAGCCTTAGTTCGGTAAGGGAGAAGGTCAGAATTATCGACGAACTGAGGCAGCACTATCCGTTAGACCAGCTTTTGCAGATAGCTCAGATACCCAGGAGTACGTTTTACTATCATCTGAAAGCACTCCACTCCCCGGGGAAATACGATGAAGTGAAATGCAGAATCAAAGAGATCTATGATGAGAACCAGGGCCGCTATGGTTATCGGCGGATAGCACTGGCGCTCAGAAGAGAAGGAGGAGCGTTAAACCACAAAGTAGTTCAGCGCCTGATGAATGTACTTCGTCTCAAAGCCGCGATAAGAGTTAAGCGCTACAGCTCATGGCGGGGTGAACATGGGCGCGCTGTTGACAATATCCTGCAACGAAACTTCAAAGCCAGCCGGCCCAATGAAAAATGGGTCACCGATGTCACTGAATTCGCCGTCAGTGACCACAAACTCTACCTTTCACCCATTATTGTTCTCTTCAATAACGAAGTGATCTCCTACAGTATTTCAGAGCGTCCAACCATGCCAATGATCGATGATATGCTCATTAAGGCCTTTGCCAGGCTTGATGCAGGTATCAATCCTGTTCTTCATTCCGATCAGGGCTGGCAATACCGTCATCGATGGTACCAGTATCAGTTACGGGAGTTTAGCATCATCCAAAGTATGTCCCGCAAAGGCAACTGCCTCGATAATGCCTGTGCAGAATGCTTTTTCGGGACGTTAAAATCAGAATGTTTTTACACCAGTAAATTTAAGGATATTGATGAACTTAAGCTGGCTATTGAGGATTACATACGATACTACAATACCCGGCGAATTAGCCTTAAATTTAACGGACTCAGCCCGGTTGAATACCGCCTAAAGAGCTATACAGGCAGAAATTGACAAGCTCTGTACTGGGATGCTGTCAGGAAACCGGAACGTCGTTGGGCAGGCTCACGCAAGGGTCTGCTATGAGCGAGGAGCGGACGTCTACCATTCAGTTTGGATGACGCCCTATTGTACCGGCACACTATTTCACACGGTTACCTGCCTGCAGATTTCGTTAGCCATTTTGGCTGTGAGTAATAACTGGCTGGCATGTAATCGGGAAATTAAGGGAATTTGCAATGAAACAGAGATCATGCGCGCGGTGATGGAGAGCCTGCGCTCGATTGATGTCATCTCCGGGACGGATCGTTATTTCAGGTTTTAAAGTAATATCGGTGAAACAGAGACTGTAATTTAAATTGTGTAATTGCCTGTTTTTGATATGTTCACTCCAACAA
>NZ_PIBO01000043.1:0-43884 GCF_002806725.1 Raoultella sp. T31 | reverse complement strand
TTGTTGGAGTGAACATATCAAAAACAGGCAATTACACAATTTAAATTACAGTCTCTTACGGCCTTGAAGATGGCCCGGCTGCAGATATCGATATTGTTCTGTCATCAAGCTCAGCAGCCTTTCTGAGCAAGCAATTTTCATGGCCAAATTTTGCAAATACGCAGTCCCCGAGATTTCGTTCTGAATATCTGCTGAGACCAAATTTTGGCCCTGTGCCTGTTGAAATTCTCGGTGGTTTCCGTGTATCAACAATGCACGAGTGGGTTGAAGTCCCCGTCGGTGAAACACAGATGTTTTTCATCAGATCACAAACGTTATTTCTACCGACACGAAAAAAACTGGCCTCGATTTTCCTGTTGTGTGGCCGTGAGAAAGATCGCCGACGTATGGCGCTTCTCAACGGCAATTAGTTATTTATTACGTTGCTTACGAGCCATCGCCTGACGAAAGCGTCTTGCAAAAGAAAATGCGACACTTTCCGCGGCACTCCCTGATGGGCCAGTCACCGCGCCATGCAACTCGCGGATGACCAGCGTTGCCCTGCTGGTTTTCCGAATCAGAGACGACCAGGTAACGAGTCCTGTTTCTCATGCCCCGTTTGTGCAGTCAGTATTGCGGTAAACGACTATCCTGAAGAGTTGTATCTATGAATTTTGCAGTTCTGAAGGTTGCCCGTGACAAAAAACGTTTCATCATGGCACGACCATGTTTCCAGAGCAGGAGAAGGCCGCAGTGGTCAGGTTGAAAAAAAGAATCGTCGTCGTAGGCGCTGGGATCACCGGCGCGTCAATCGCCTGGCATCTTGCGCAGCTTGAATATGACATCGTTATTATTGAACAGAATGAGCCTGCATCAGGGGCGACCGGCAGCGCGTTTGGCTGGCTTACCGGCGCGGTGAGTGATGATGCGCCTGATGTGTTTCTCCGCCGCGCCGCGCTTGCGGACTGGCACAGACTGGAAGAACAAATTCAGGAGCTTCAGATTAACTGGTGCGGTTCATTAAAATACGACGCAACGCCTCAGGCCTGTCTGTCTGACGAACACCTCCTCCACAGAGCAGAAATCGCCAGTCTTGAGCCTGCGTTGATCGTTCCTCCCTCAGCAGCCCGCTATGCGGCAAAAGATGGCGCCGTCGACGCCAACCAGGCAACACGCATTTTACTGAGCGAAGCGTGTGCTAAAGGGGCTGTACTGCAAAACCACATGACCGTGACGGGGATTTGCATGACCAAAGGCAAAGTGACTGGTGTCATGACGTCTCAGGGTAAACTGGATGCTGATCGTGTGGTGTTAGCCTGTGGAACCGGTATTCCGGCGCTGACTGAGCTGATGGGTACGCCAGTTCCTATCCTGTCATCCCCTGCCGTATTACTGCGCTTTGCCGCCCCTCAGTGCATGGTCAAAACAATCATCTCAGGTGACGATATTGAGGTTCGGCATGCCCGTAACGGGGATTTATTAGCCGCTGAGGATTACCCGGCAAACGGCAGAGTCAGCGCAACGGTTATCACTGCGCAAACCGCAGTCAGAAACAGGATCCGGGGGGCTGAGTCGGCTTATCTCACCCAACACTCAGTAGGAGAACGCCCTTTTCCACAGGACGGGTATCCAGTTCTCGGCTTCATTGATGAGAATCGGGGCGTTTATGTCGCCGCTATGCACCCGGCAGTGACTTGCGCAGCGACGATCGGCAGGCTGGTCACTGAAGAGTTACGCGACGGTAACAATGATGAGATCCCGGAGAGTTACCGCCCCTCTCGCTTTATACATAAAACTTTGTAGCGAAATCAACAATTTGATAAGCACGTTCTATTCATTAATATCAGGCATGTACTTCCGCTCCTGTCACCTGGCAGGCCGACCGAGGCGCGTCCGGTTTGCCAGGATCGGCGGGCGAACCGGCTATAAAAACCAGAGCCCCGCTTGCTATTTAAGCAGGAGACAAGGCAATCCGGGAAGCGTGACTGATACCAGGAGTAATATCAAATCGCGATGATGACTTATATGCTTTCTCAATATGCTGATCTACCTTTATCCCAAAAAACGCTCGCTGGCTGGCTCGAAAAATGGATTTATGAGCAGGAGCGACGATGTACAGATGAAGCCTTTTCAGCACAATTTCCATGGCAGGAAATGGGTTTACCCCAGCATGACTTTTTACAGCGAAAACTACGCATTGCTGGTCGACATTTTCTCACCGGCCCCCGTTATCACGGAGGCGATATCAACAAACCCTTCATTGATATCGTGGCCTCAGATTCCGACATTAATCCTTTAGTACTTCAGGCTGTCAGCCAGGAATGGGCGCAGCTAAAGCCTGAGTACATCCGTATTCTCACTCCGTTCCACTCTAACGTTCAGGGTATAACAGATCAGCTCATATATGCATCGCGCCTGTCCTGCGCAGCAGAGTATCAGGATGACGCATTAACTCTGAGACCCGCGGTATACGCCGATTTTGAATGGTGCCGACAGGCTCTGGTTGAAGCCTATCAGCATACGTGGCGTTCTGTTCCTGCCTTAACCAACCGCAACCTGAACTATGCTGATGATGAAGATCTCATAGATAATATTTCACAAGGCGAGGTGTACATTATTTATGAACATGCGAATCGTGCTGGACTGATAATTTGTGAAAAGGGGGAAATCGCGTTTTTACCGGGTTGCAAAATTTCAGAAGAAATTATTCTCCCGGACTTTCGGGGGCGCTCACTGGCCTCCCGGGCACAACGCTTGCTGTTTAACTGTCTTTCCCCTACCCGCCGGGAAGACTCTCTGCTTATGGGAACGATTATTCCGGACAATTTACCCTCCATAAAAACAGCGGAAAGAGCCGGGCGAAGCGGTATTCTCCGCTACCAGTTTTTGCCTGTCATTGACCGCTAATCGCAACCGCCCTGCGCATTTTCCCATAACCGAACTGGCGAAACCGGGACTCACGCCAATGTCGGTGTTACGGGCATGCGTGTTCACCAGAGGGCGGATATTTTAGTTCACAGTGCCAGCTGACATCCCTTTTCAGCCTTATGCCTTAAATAAAAGCGGATATAGGTTAAGTACTCCTCATTCATGGGTGAGGGCAATTGGTCAGGCGGGTAAAACTCTATGGCAAGACCTTCTGTGGGATCGTTGAGTATTTCTCCTGACCAGATTTCAGCAGAATATAATGCGGTGATAACATTGATCTCGTCTGTATTGGGAAGAGTAAACGTGTATTCTGCACCCGAGAAAATTTTTAAGAAATCAAGATGCTTAATATCCAAATTAGTTTCTTCTTTTACTTCCCGGATCGCGGTTTCCTCTAAAGATTCGCCAGGCTCCAGCAGCCCGCCGGGTAATCCCCATGTGGTGTCCTTGCGTTGTTGAAGCAATATATATCCATCATCCCGAACAAGAATGACATTGGCACCGGCCAGCAATAGCATTCTGTGGCCAATAATGCTGCGAATTTCTGAAACGTAGCTCAAGGAGCCTCCTTCTTCAGACAGATCTTCAAAAACTAACGGTTATTACTCTATACACTCATCTGACGGCCCGGTTTTGAGTGCGTCCAGCCTGGTTTGCCCCAGTCTTGCGCATTTCGTAATCGAATGCCACTGGCGTGAAACGATGTCAGCCATATACTTTTAATCTCAACACGCACCCGTAATGGACGAGGTTTGAAGATAGTGATATCAGGACTATCGCTGAAATGGAAAAGACGCACTGCAGGCCCCACTCAAAATGTATCTAACGATCCGCTTCCATCATTCTGAATAAGAAACGTTTCCTTCAGATGAACGATCGGGCATTAGACGGTTTTTTCCAGACAGGCACTGTGAGTCCAGTGGACAGAAAGCAAGGGCGCTAAGTCTGCGGTGAGCGATGAGCCGTCACTCTTGCGTGTGGAACAGGCCCATGGTGGTGAAATCCATAAAAATCATGTAGTCATCAACGGGGGACAGGCCAGGATACTGACCTGTATCCTGGTTATCGTGGATGATTAAGGTCGGATGGAGCTGTCAGCGGTTTTCACAGGCCAGCGAATCTCACCGACGCCGTTCACTTTTGGCAACGCAAACAAGAACCCCTGGAAGCGCTTAATGCCCGCAGCCTCAAGCCAGCACCACTCCTCTATCTGCTCAATGCCTTCAGCAACCACGGTAATCTCGAGCTCATGGCAGCAATTGATTATCGATCTCACCACCGCCTGTTTAGGCCCGCTCTTATGGATATCGGTAATAATCTCACGGTCGATTTTGACTTTATCTGGCTGAATTTTTGTTAACAACGACAGCCCGGCATATCCAGCGCCAAAGTCATCAATGGCCAGCCCCATTCCTGAGACGCGCAGTTTTTTGATAGCACTGCTGAACTGGCTAAAACCGGAGATCATTTCATCTTCCGTCACTTCGACAGTAACCTGCTCCGGCACCAGCCCCTGTTTTTTTATTTCCTGCAACAGAAATTCGATGGCATCAGGAATAACGACCAACGACATCGGAAGAATATTAATCGATATTTTATGGTCGCCGATATTAATGGCTTTAGCCTGGGCAAAAGCAACCGACTTAGATTTAAGATCAACTTCATAGCGTTGATCCTGCGGAATCGATGCAAAAAAACTGGCGGGGCTGCCGCCATCTTTATCCCGAATAAGCGCTTCCAGCGAAGTGATATTTCCGCTCAGGGGTTCAATAATGGGCTGGAAAGCAAACTGGCAGCAGTGACGGGCAGCAACCGGTTCTTCTGGCGCGTGAAATGAATGTTTACGCGGGTGTACTGACCACTTTTCAGGCCATAAAAAGGGTGACGGTGAGCAATCTCTTTTTTGGCTGATAAAAGTATGGATAAACTTGTAGACGCGCTCTTCCGCGGAAAGATAACTTTTCAAATGACTCAGCAGATGGACCTTTTCCAGAACGTCACCAATGTGCTGCTTGTTCAGGTCAAAAAACATCATCCCCACGTTCTCAAAGCGCCTGCGCGGTGCATAATCGCGCATTAACTCCACGACCTGATAGTGGCGTTGGTCATGCTTAATCTTGTTAAATAGCTGCTCAAGCACGCACTCATCACCCTCAAGTACCTGAAGGTAAAAGTTATCTTTTAAAAGAAGTATGCTCGTAACCCCACATGCTGCGTTCTCGATATTCGCTTTTTCCACCAGCAATATGAGATCAGCGTCTTGTATAAAATGCTTTTGACTTCTGTAAATCAGAGTTGTCAGCATAATCCCATCCAGATTTTGTCAGGCGAATGGCACTATGTAACACAGTCTCACTTTTAAACCCAGCATATCCGGCATATTTAACCAGACAGGATATGCCTGGCTGAAGTTAACCGACTAAAATGTCCAGGTGACCGCGACGGTTACCGAGCCCTCACTACGCCGTGAAACAATCGGGCTTTCATTCGCATGCTCGCCAGACCAGGTATAGCCAGCGCTCAGTACCGAACCCCAGTGAGCATCGAACTGGTGACTCCATCTCAGACTGTTGTCTACGCCATAAAATCCGCCCGGCGCAGAATAGCGGCGATAGCCGGAGCGGCGGCTCTGTTGCTGACTAACCCCATACCAGGTATTCATATATCGACTGTCGCCAAACAGGGCCGCAGACTGAAAAGCGACCGTATCCAGGCTGTCCTGAAAGGGAATCAACGTCACGGATGTCTGATAGTTTACTCCCTGACTGTCCGTCAAAGGCAGTGTTGCTTTGCCTTCAAAACTGAGCCAGGGAACGACTTGCCAGCCGATGGCAAGGCCGGTATTGAGGGTGGCATCAATGTTGCCCATGCCTTGCAGATTATTTGCCCCCTCGCGCCAGCTGGCATTTTTCTCCCCCCTGCCGAGGTTATAACCCAACGTATGCTCGAAGTACCAACCGCTGGCGTTTTGCAGGTCATATCCTGCTCCTTTTTGCGCATCAATAAAAAATGCGCCTTTGCGTCCCTGTAGCACAGGAACCACCTGCCATACCTGCTTGTCAGAGCCTGAGTAACGGGGGACATATTGTCCGGCCACCCCGAGAGTTAATGAATCGGAAGACGCGCCATCATCAGCCTGGACGCCGAATGCAGCGGCAGTGAGAAGCGCAACGGACATATACAGGACTTTTTTTATCGCTATCATACTGTTTCTCCACACAGACTCTGGCTTCTCCTGATACAGGAATCGCCACCCAATGTGGGTGCAGTATGATTGGGTTAAATCAATGAATAGTCCGGATAGTGTTAAGAAACGGTCAAGGTGAACGGATGTTGTCCAGAAGAGTGTTGATTATTGAAGATGACGCCGATGCAGCAGGCGTGCTCGAAGCCTATTTACGTCGCGAGAATTACGACGTCACCATTACCGGAGACGGCCTGGCCGGGCTGGATATGGCGCAACGGTGGAAACCTGACCTTATCCTGCTGGATGTGATGCTCCCCGGTCTTAACGGCACGGAAGTGCTGGCGAGCCTGCGCCGTAAAAGCGATGTGCCGGTGATCATGGTGACCGCCATGGGCGATACCCCCGATCGCATTGGCGCCCTCAGGTACGGTGCCGATGATTATGTTGTTAAACCTTATCATCCGGGAGAAGTGGTGGCGCGGGTGCAGGCGGTGCTGAGACGCAGCAATAAAAAAGAGACAGAGGAAGAGATACTTCGCTGGCATACCCTGGAGGTGGATGTCGCCGCCATTGTGGCGAGCGTGGTTAACGGCGACGACACACCGGTGATACTGGATCTTACCCCGACGGAATTCTCTCTTCTGGCAACCCTGCTGCGTTCGCCTGCGCACCCGTTTTCCCGCCAGTATTTACTGGAACACTGTTTGCCGGAAAGCGAGGCCCTTGAACGAGTCGTGGATACCCATATTTATAACCTGCGCAAAAAACTCGAAGCGGTGGGTATCTCCGGCGTACTGGTCAACGTGCGCGGCGTGGGCTACAGGTTCAGACAACCATGATAAAAAACCATCATTCCTCTCTGTGGCGCTGGATTTGCGCGCGTATCCTGGCGCTGGCCATCGGCAGCGTGATTGTCATTGCAACCTGTATGTGGCTACGTTATGCCGTCCAGAACTACTGGATAATGGGCAGGATGCCAGCGGCGGTGCGGCAAGAATTTCTGACCCTCAGCCAGAATCCACAGGCCAACCCGGCCCGCTTTCACAACATCGTCGATACCTGGTGGGGCCTGAGTTATTCAACGCCGTCCATCGCCTCAGCAGACTGGGTCACCGTGGCCCTGCTGGTGCTGGTCATGATCCCTTTTATTGTCGTGATGGGGCTAAAACAAGCGCGGCCTCTGGCACTGCAGTTCAGCCGTCTTCGTGATGCGGCAAAGGATGTCGCCAACGGACAATTTGGCCGTCAGGCAGAGCTCATCAAGGATGCGCCGGCTGAAATGGTCAGTTTTGCCGCTGACTTTAATACCATGACGAGGCAACTGTCCCGCTATGAAAAAGAGCTGCGCGCCTCGCACGTCGCGATGGCGCATGAACTGCGCTCTCCCCTGACGGCAGCCATTGGTCGTCTGCAGGGAATGCTCGACGGGGTGTTTGATGCCAGCCCGGAGCAACTGGGGATGGTGATGAAACAACTCCAGCACCTCAATCGCCTGACCGATGAACTCCATCTTCTTTCTTTGGCCGATGCGGGTAACCTTGTGCTGGAAGACCAGCCGTTTTGTCTCGACGAGTTGATTGAGGAGCGGGCGGCCTGGATGATGCCCCAGGCCGATGCGCATAATTTTACCATCACCCTTCGTAACCCGCGCGCTTGTCCCTTCAGTGGCGATGCCTTCCGTATGGGGCAAGTGTTTACAATCCTTATGGAAAATGCGCTACGCTACGGACACGATGGCGGCCATCTTGCGGTGACTATCCACTACGCTAAAGGGCGTTACACCCTCGAATTTAAGGATGACGGACCGGGGGTATCGCCACAGTTTCTGCCGGAAATGTTTAAGCGCTTTATCCGGGAGGAGCAGTCCCGCGCGCGGCATTCCGGCGGCAGCGGTCTCGGTTTGTCAATCGCTCAGGCGATTTGTCAGGCGCATGGGGGAAGCATTAGCGCCTCATTAGCCGACACCGGAGGCCTGGTGGTACGTATTCTGTTGCCCTGGCGCCCTGCTGATGAGGAAAACAGTCACTCTTGATAATCCCTTGACACAACGTCGAATCTTTCTCGACTTACCGCGCATTTAATAACGCCATCACCTTTATGGAGCGGCGTTATGTCAGACGAATTTTTTCTCTCCCTCCGCCACTGTCTGCATCATATGTACGGCGTGGCGCGCACCCTTCCCTGGCGGCATTTTCTCCCTCTGGCCCTGCTTGCGCTGGCTATTTTCCCACTGACCGGCTGCGGCGATAAACACGAAAATAAGCCAGACCCGGCGCGAAAGGTACGCTACGTTATCGTGGGCACCGCCCGCTCCCTTCCCACCGAGGAGAGAACCGGCGAGATCCATGCCCACGATGAAACAACCCTCAGCTTTCGTACCGAGGGCCGGATCCTGACGCGTGACGTCGATATTGGCGATCGGGTCAACGCCGGGCAACAGCTGGCTACGCTTGAAAATACCACCGGAAAAAATCAGTTCGACAGCGCAACGGCTGACTATGAAGGGGCCAAAGCCTCTGCCCAGGTTGCTGCGCTTAACGTCAATCGCATGCAAAAGCTGATACTAACAGGCGCGATAGCCCGCACCCAGCTCGACAGCGCCCGCGCTGACTGGCTTGTCGCCAGCGCGCGTTTAAAAAGCAGCGAGGCCGCGTTGCGTAATGCGCGCGAAAGTCTGAGCTGGACACGCCTGATCTCTCCGCAAGCGGGCGTGATCACCGGCGTCAGCGCCTCTGCCGGGCAGGTTGTCAGCGCGGGCCAGTCGGTGCTCACGCTGGCGACCGGCGAAGCCCGCGACGTGGTGTTTGATATTGCCACGCCCGATGAGATCCCAGCCGGGAATAATGCGAATTTGCGGATTTCCCTCCTCAGCAACCAGGCGGTCAACGCCTCCGCCGTGCTACGGGATATCACGCCTCAGGCCGATCCTCAGACCCGCACCTGGCGCGTCAGAGCCACTCTGATAAACCCGCCGGAGGCCATGGCGCTGGGTGCCAGCGTCACCGTGACGTTGCCATCCACCGCCCCCCACGGGTACGCCCTTCCCGCATCGGCACTGAGTCGGGCCGGCGATAAACCGGCCGTTTTTGTGATCAACGCTGACTCACAGGCGCAGCTGCGCGTGGTGGTGCCGGCATATTACACGGCCTCCTCCGTCTTTATCGCTTCCGGTCTTGAGCCTGGCGATCGGGTCATTACGGCTGGCGTAAGCAAATTACGTTCGGGCGAACCGGTCATTGCCGGGGAGGTCCAGCCATGAAAACGGCAACGGGAGAGAAATTTAACCTGTCCGCCTGGGCGCTTGAAAATCAGCAGTTGGTCAGTTTCTTGATGCTGCTGGTGATAGCGCTAGGCGTATTTTGCTATGAGCGACTGCCGCGTAATGAGGACCCCGCTTTCACCATTAAAACGGCCGTCGTATCCGCGCAGTGGCCGGGAGCATCCGTGGGGGATACGACCCGTCTGCTGACCGACACGCTTGAAAAAAAGCTACAGGAAACGCCCTGGCTGGATTATATCGAAAGTGAAACCCGGGCCGGTAGCAGCGTTATCCATGTCAATCTCCGCGATGATACGCCGCCGCAAAAAGTCGCGGATATCTGGTATCAGATCCGCAAAAAAATGCAGGATCTCGCCCCGTCTTTACCAGAAGGGGTTCAGGGCCCCGCCGTGAACGACGAGTTTGACGACACCTACGGTACGATTTACGGCTTTGTTCCCGAGGGTTACACCTTGCGGGAAACGCGGGATCGCGTAGAGACAATACGTCGTGAGCTCATGTCCTTACCGGATATCGGCAAAACCACCCTGCTGGGCGAACAGCAGGAACAGCTGGTCCTCGCCTTTTCTCCGGCTCGTCTGGCGGGGATGGGGCTGGATATTCAGGAGGTCGCCGATGCCCTCAGGGCGCAAAACGTGGTGGTCCCGGCAGGGATTATGCGCACCGGGCAGGAAAATATCGCGCTAAAGGTCAGCGGAGCGCTCACTTGCGAAGAGAGTTTACGGGCCGTCACGCTACATATTAACAATCGCTATATCCCGTTGACTGATATCGCCACCCTCACGCGGGAAACCGCCGAGCCGCCAGCCCCAGCCTGGCGGGTTAACGGAAAACCGGCTATCGGGCTGGCGGTTTCAATGGCGCCGACAGGCAATATGTTGCGTTTCGGCGCCGCGCTGAATGCCCGAATGGCAGCCATCAGCGCCGGTCTGCCGCACGGAATAGAGATGGTTAAAATCGCCGATCAGTCAGCGGTGGTCAGTGACGCGGTAAGTGGTTTTATCCGGGTGCTTATCGAGGCCGTTGTTATCGTTCTGGCGGTTTCATTTGTCTCTCTCGGTTTACGGGCAGGACTGGTGGTGGCGGCGGCAATCCCACTGGTGCTGGCCATGACCTTCGCCGGCATGATGCTGGCTGACATCGGTCTTCAGCGTATCTCACTCGGCGCGTTGATCATTGCTCTGGGTCTGCTGGTGGATGACGCCATGATAACCGTAGAAACGATGGTCTCCCGGCTGGAAGCCGGAGATTCCCGTCGACACGCGGCCACCTGCGCTTTCAAAACGACGGCATTCCCGATGCTCACCGGCACCCTGGTGATGATTGCCGGTTTTATTCCCGTGGGTTTTGCCGCCTCCAGCGCCGGCGAATACTGTTTTTCCCTCTTTGCGGTGGTGCTCATTGCCCTGCTTTGTTCCTGGGTTGTCGCGATCCTGTTTTCTCCGTTGACGGGGACATGGCTGCTGCCGGAAAAAGTCAGACATCACGCGGCAGGACCGGGGCGTATCGCTCGCGGGTACGGGGTGCTTTTAACCCTGGCGCTGCGCCACCGGCTGGTCACCGTACTGTTTGCGCTTTCCGCTCTGGGGCTGTCAGTTTATGGAACGACATTTATGCAGGGCGAGTTTTTCCCCGCCTCCGATCGGCCAGAGCTGCTGGTCAGCCTGACACTTCCGGCAAACGCGTCGCAGCCGGAAACGCAAAGAGAGGTGGAAAGGCTTGAAAAAATGCTGACGGGCAACAGCAATATCGATCATTACTCGTCGTACGTCGGATCGGGGGCCATACGTTTTTACCTGCCGATGGATGTGCTGCTGGAGAATGAAAATATCGCCCAGCTGGTTGTGGTGGCCAAAGATCTTGACGCACGGGATCGTCTGCATCAACAGCTGAACCGGATACTGGCGACGCAATTTAGCGACATCATCACGCGTGTTTCGCCCCTTGAGCTTGGGCCACCCGTCGGCTGGCCGCTCAAATATCGGGTGAGCGGGCCTGATTATCTGCAGGTCCGGGCGCTAGCAAACCGGCTGACGGAGGTGATTGGCCGCTCGCCATTATCACGCGAAGTCAACCAGACGGCGGGAGAGCCGGAGAGAATAATTACCCTTAAAGTGAATCAGACTGCTGCCAGAGCGGCGGGAATATCATCAGAAAGTCTCGCCCGGACGCTGAATACGGTCTGGTCCGGCAGCATTGTCACATCGCTCAGGGATAATGACCGCCTTGTCGATGTGGTGCTCCGGGCCAGGGACAATGAGCGTCTTAGCACCGCCACCCTCTCCTCACTGACGATTCAGGGGAATGACGGTAAAAAAATCCCGCTCAGCGCCGTCGCGACGCCGGTCTGGGGCGTGGATGATCCGGTGATCTGGCGTCGGCAGCGGTTGCCTTTTATCACGGTGCAAACGGATCTTGCCCCGGGGAGCCGGGCCGAAGCGGTATCCGCGGCTCTGCGTCCGGCGGTAGATAAACTCCGTGCGGAGCTGCCTGCGGGTTACAGCATTGAAGAAGGCGGCGCGGTTGCCGAATCCGCTAAGGGAAATAGCTCGGTGTTTACCGTTCTTCCCGTGACGCTTGTCATCATGTTGCTACTGCTGATGCTTCAGCTGCGGCGATATTCCCGGATGTTGCTTGCCCTCCTGATGGCCCCATTTGGTTTACCGGGGATCGTACTGGCGATGTTGCCCGGCGGAACGCCGATGGGGTTTGTCGCGCTGCTGGGCGTAATCGCCCTGGCCGGGATGATTATTCGTAACGCGGTGATCCTGATTAGCGAGGTAGACAGCAATCTTGCGCAGGGCATGGTTAACGATGAGGCGATTATTGCCGCCGCAAAGCACCGCGCCAGACCCATCTGTCTGACAGCCTGCGCCGCCGTTCTGGGCATGATCCCTATCTCGCATCAGGTATTCTGGGGGCCAATGGCTTATGCGATTATCGGCGGACTGCTGGTTGCGACGCTGGTTACCTTAACGGTATTACCCGCGTTATTTAGCCTGTTGTTACAATGGGCAGGTTACTTCAAAAGCAGGCAAAAAGGTGTTTAACACGGGATACCCGCCTGGCCGTAGCATGCATGAGCTGATATCCAGACTATCCGTGCCAATAGCAAGCAGGTCCGCCCTTCAGGATTGTCTGCATGCTGCATGACAATCCTGAAGGGCGCATTAAACCCGGTAATATTCCAAAGAACCGGCATTCAGTGGCGATGATTAATCCCTGAGCGGGTCTGTGAGTGAAGATGCCGTTTTACACTAACTTGAACGACTAAAGCATTTTGATCTCGGGCAAGAATCCCGGCGACGTTGGTTCCGGTGAGGGTCAGCTTTGAGCGAGAAGCGGAAGCTAAATTATTGTCGGAAAATACCAATAGGGTACGTTATCAATCAGGAAACATATCCGTTGAAATCTTTAACTCCCAGCGCTAAAAGATGAAGAGCCTTTTTTAAGATTTTTAGGTTTACTGATTCTCAACTCAAAAGAGAACGCCGGAAAATGATTAAGCCAGTTCAGTCAGCGACCACCGTTACCACCACCGAAACCTTCGGCGGCGTGTGCGCATCTGTGACTGGCTCCTGACAAAACAGATTCTGACTCCCCGCCAAACCGGACGGGGAAGAATGTCTCTCCGTTCATGATTTACTGAATGGAGATACATCATGAGTTCATCCGAAAATGCACTTTTAGTTATTGATATGCAGCAGGGGCTTTTCCGTGGTCCCGCGTCACCGCATCTCGCAGACACGATTTTGTCAAACATCTGCCTGCTTATAGAAAAAGCCAGGCAGGCGCAGGTGCCAGTCTTTTTTGCCCGTCACACCGGACCTGACGATTCCTCCTTTTCTGCGCAAAGTCCCTTAACACAACTGATACCCGAAATGGGTGTGAACGCTGAGCACGACGTCGTTTTTGTCAAAAAGTATCCCAGCTGTTTCCGGGATACGAGCCTGCAGCTTCAGCCAGGCAGGCGGGGAATAAAACAACTTGTCATCGCCGGGATGAAAACAGAATTCTGTGTGGACACTACCTGCCGTGCAGCGCCCGGGCTGGGATTCAGGACTGTGCTGATTTCAGATGCGCATACGACAATGGATAACAGCTACCTGTCAGCTAATGAAATCATCAACCATCATAACGTCACCCTGGCTGGCCCATTTGTGACGCTCGCGACAGCAGCGGACTGGAGCTTTTATTCTGAGAAATAAGATAAAACTGCGAGCCGCCCGCCGGGCGGCTGAAGTGCAATCAGTCCGCTGCTGGCACGGTGCGATCAGTTAACCGAGCCGGACGTCAGCTGCAAGCACGCAGTGGAAGTTTGGAATCCATACTCACCTTAAAGTGTCCTGAGTACTGAGGAGCTGGGACTTAAGTAAGCGGTTAATTCGACATATACAGGCATTTAGGCCCATTTCGGCGGCCATAACCATAAGGCCCTGAGAATAGAGTAAACTGCTCACTGCCGCAGCAATTAATGTTTATGATTTGCGAAGCCCTGTGTTGTTGATATTGTGTAATAATAAATGCGCTCATGTTACTGACGCTTAAAGATAGATCACTATCGGGGAGCATGGGTCATTGCTAGCCGCGCGTCTGGGCATAACCTTCCCTGGAGATAAGTTATGCCTGATTACGTACATATTCTTACTTTTGGTCTGGTTGCGTTAGGAATGGTATTAACGCCCGGCCCAAACATGATCTATTTAATTTCTCGCTCCATTTGCCAGGGAAAACGCGCTGGGCTTATTTCCCTGGGCGGCATTGCGCTTGGCTTTGTCTTCTACATGCTTTGTGCCGCATTCGGCATAACAGCATTTGTGTTTGCCATTCCTTATGCCTATGATTTACTTCGTTTTGGTGGAGCTGCTTACCTTCTCTATCTCGCCTGGCAAGCTGTAAAACCCGGTGGAAATGCCCCTTTTTCCGTTAAAGAGATGTCGGTTGATGGCCCTAATAAACTATTTATGATGGGCTTCATTACTAATCTCGCTAACCCTAAAATTGCCATCATGTATTTATCTTTGCTTCCACAATTTATTCAACCAGACCATGGCAGCGTTCTAAGTCAGTCACTGGCCCTTGGATGTGTCCAAATCTTTATAAGCCTGATGGTAAATTCCATGATTGTCCTTGTTGCAGGTTCAATAGCAGGGTTTCTTTCAAGTCGTCCTTCATGGATAAAAGCGCAACGTTGGTTTATGGGTACTGTACTGGCAGGGTTAGCCCTGAAGATTGCTTGCGAGGCAAAGCGATAGTGATTGTTTCCCACTAATGAGCACATCACGACATCAGCAATGTCCTCATATCACCCATGAGGACATCCTGATTTGATCCTCATAAGCTAACATAGATCAATGGTATCAATGTCCGCTCCTGGCACGAAGCGGACCGCCTAAAGCGTCAAGAGGTCCACTCTGAGTGAGGAGTCGACCTGGAATGGATTATTATCGGGCTAACCGCGCATATCGAAGCCGGATTTTTGAAAATCTCGATAGACTTCCGCATTGTTGAAGGCTGGAAATTTGGCTTTTTGGGCTGCCGATTTTATCGCTTCGCAATAGGTTTTATTGCCGTTGCTGGTTGATATGTTGAAAGCCGTGCCGTCCTGAGCAAATTCAATATGCAGCCTGCATTTTTTCCCCTGCCAGCGTTGCGGCTCATCAAGTTTGGCATTGATCGCCGCTCTGATTTCCCGCGCTTGCGCCCCCCATGCATCCTGATCCTCCCAACGCCCTGAACCGCAACTCCCCAATGCCGTGGTTTTATGGCAGCCGGAAGGATGTAACGGCGCGCAGCCCGCGGCCAGGCTGGCCACAATGGTCAGCATCACGATTTTCATTACGGTTTCAGACGATCCCACTTCTTGCCCCTACTCCATTTATACCTTAGCAATATTGGCATATATTCCCGTCATCCCTGACCGCTTTTCAACCACTATGATTAGCGGCTTTGACGGCCGCTATGAACTTGCAACCAGGGACGGACATGACACGCTTAGACGGATTCTCTATTTAAGCCATTCTGTACGCAGCAGCGCATAAATGTAGGTATCATCATATCGCTTGTGACCATTCTCACTGACGAAGGAGACAAACTCTTTAAAGCAGCCTTCGCGTCGCATATGCAAGCGTTCGCATAGTTTTTGCGAAGCCTGATTATAATCCTCGACCCAGGCATACAAACGCCTTGCCCCTTTCTCATTAAATAAATAATCGAAAAGAGCAGTAACCGATTCTGTCGCATAACCCTGCTTTTCATAACGCTGATTAAAATGCCAGCCCACCGACCAGGTGTCGCGGTCCGGCTCGCCGCTATTTTCCGCAAACAGATGCCCGATTAAGGCATCAGTCTCTTTTATACAAACGGCAAACAGCCCTGGATCATTGGCCCGTCTGGCCACTTCAACCTGCGCCTCTGCGATTGAATGCAATTTTTCATCCTGAAAACAAGGGGCTCGTGGTGAAGCAAGGTAACCGAAAAGTGCGGCTGCATCTTTTTCCTTGAAAGGGCGAATAATCAACCTTGGGGTGGTCATTATGCTCATGAGAACCTCAAATAGTTTTCCAGTTGATAAAATACCAGCCAGTCGCGCGCTACGCAGGATGTTTACTGGCTGGAAAATATGACTGCGATTAGTCGTTCCGCTTTTTCTTGTGGCGACGTTTTCGCATGTCAGTAAAGCGGGTAATCACCACGAAAAATACCGGCACAAAGAAAACGGCAAGCAGCGTTGCGCTAATCATGCCGCCGAAAACGCCGGTACCGATAGCATGCTGAGTGCTGTCACTTGCCCCGCTGGCAAGCATCAGTGGAACAACACCTAATGTAAACGCCAGCGATGTCATCAGTATTGGGCGTAAACGCTGCTTCGACGCGGTTAATGTTGCCTCAAGCAGAGTTTTGCCTTCAGCGATTAATTGCCTTGCAAATTCAATAATCAGAATCGCATTCTTGGCGGAAAGCCCAATCAGGGTTATCAGGCCCACTTTGAAAAATACGTCGTTAGTCATATTTGCCACGGTTACGGCCAGCACTGCGCCAAGCAGTCCCAGGGGGACAACAAACATTACCGCAAAGGGCACGGACCAGCTTTCATACAGCGCGGCAAGCACCATAAAGACCACTAACATTGACAGCACAATCAACCCCGGAAGCTGCGACGCAGAGGCTTTTTCTTGTAACGAACTCCCCGCCCACTCTCCTGCAAACCCTGACGGTAAGTCGCGCGCCAGTTTTTCCATTGCCGCCATTGCGGTGCCGGTAGACTCCCCCTGGGCGGCGCTTCCGGTTATGCGAATGGCAGGGTATCCCTGGTAGCGATTCAACTGCTGCGGGGCGACATTCCACGAAAGCGTCGCAAAAGTGGATAACGGAAGCATCTGCCCCAGGCGATTTCTGACTGACAAGGTCAGCAATTGTTCCGGCTGCATCCGGTATGGCGCATCGGCCTGGACAATCACCTGCTGAACCCGACCATTATTCGTATAGTCATTAACATAATTGGAGCCCGCGGCGACGGAAAGGGTTTGATTAATCTCATCAAACGACACGCCCATCGCTTCCGCTTTTTCCCTGTCGACATTGAGAGTCAGACGCGCCCCCTCACCTAACCCATCAATATAGACATCGGCCAATTGATGATTCTGATTGGCATGCGCAACCAGATCATCCGCCGCTTTTTTTAGCGCCTGATAACCTTTACTGCCTCTGTCCTGCAAATAATAGGTGAAGCCAGATGAGGTTCCCATATCAGAAATCGCGGGCGGCAACAGGCTCATCGTGACGGCATCCGGCACCCCCGTCATTGTGGACTGAATATGGTCAGCTTCGTCTTGCGCAGTCGTCCCGCCGCGTTGTTTCCAGTCCTTCAGCGTGGTGAAAGCCATTGCTGAGTTCTGACCAGAGCCAGAAAAACCAAATCCCAGAATCATAATATTACTTTCCACCGCCTGCCGAAGGGCGATTTCGTCTTCAAACTTTTCGACAACCTTAAGCGTTCGCTGCATGGTGGCGTCTGAAGAGAGCTGGATTGACGACATAAAATAGCCCTGATCCTCATCAGGCAAGAATGACGAAGGTAAGGAAGACAGACCGGCATACAGCGCGAGGCATAAAGCGGCGTAGATCATCATCATACGGCCGGCATGCTTAATAACAAATCCCAGGCCGGAGGCGTAAAACGACGTCAGAGAATGAAAATGGGTATTAAACCATACGGAAAAGGTTCTGCCTTTACTCTGATGTTGGTTATGGGGCTTGAGCAGGGTTGCACAAAGCGCCGGGGTTAACGTCAGCGCCAGGAATGCTGAGAGTAAAATAGATACCGCCATCGAAATACAGAACTGCCGGTAAATAATACCGACGGACCCGCTAGCAAAAGCCATTGGAATAAATACCGCGGTAAGCACCAGCGTAATACCAATAATTGCTGGCGTAATTTCACGCATCGCTTCTCGCGTTGCATCGCGCGGGGTTAAGTTTTTTTCTTCGATCAAGCGCTCGACATTCTCGACAACAACGATGGCGTCATCGACGATAATCCCGATGGCCAGCACCATGCCAAACATGGTCAGAATATTAATCGAAAAACCGCTTAATAACATAATCGTAAAGGTGCCTAACAGCGCTACTGGCGCCACTACCGCAGGAATCAGCGTACAGCGAATCTTGTGCAGAAAAAGCAGCATAACGAGAAAAACCAGAACCATGGCTTCAACAAACGTCTCAACCACTTTCAGGATAGAAAGTTTAACAAATGGCGCCGTATCGAAAGGAACGGTAAAGGTCATTCCTTCGGGAAGAACGCCTGATAGTTCTGTTAATCGTGAGCGGATACCTGATGCCGTGTTGATAGCATTGGCGCCAGGAGAAAGCTGAATAGCTGCGGCCGTTGCGGGTACGCCATTTTCACGAATTCCAAATGCATAGCTTTGTAACCCGGATTCAACGCGAGCGACATCGGCTAATGTCAGACGAGCCCCCGAGGTCTCTGATTTAATCGTGATATTGCGAAAGGCCTCAACCGAAGAGAGTTGCCCTGTGACGGTTATCGGATAGGTCACTCTTTGTCCGTTAATCGCAGGTTCATCTCCCGTTCTGCCGGGAGAAACGATCACGTTTTGCTGACTGACCGCGGTTAATACATCCGTGACAGACAATCCATAGCCGTGTAACTTCATTGGATCCAGCCATATACGGAGTGCCTTTTCTCCGCCAAAAAGCTGGACCTTCCCTACACCGGGGACGCGTCGAAGTTCATCCGTCACATTTCGGGCAAAATAATCGCTTAAATCGGCTTCCTGATATTCTCCATTTTGGGATTTTAATCCCACCATCATCAAGAAACCGGAGTTGGCCGCCTCAACGTTTATACCATTTTGCCGTACAGCCTGTGGCAGACGAGGCTCCACAATCTTAATTTGGTTTTGCAGATCCATCTGAGCGAGTTTGATATCGGTTCCGGGTTTGAAGGTTACCGTAATTGATGCCATACCGGTGGTGTCACTGGAGGATTCAAAATACAGTAAATTGTCCACGCCAGATATCTCACGTTCAATCAGGGAAATGACCGACGAGTTCATAACATCCAGACTGGCGCCAGGATAGCTGACTGAAATAATAATCCCCGGCGGGGCCACAGCAGGATATTGAGCTACCGGTAAACGGGGAATGGACAAGATTCCGGCTAAGACAATAAACAGCGCAATCACCCATGCAAAAATGGGACGGTCAATGAAAAAGTGCGGCATCAGATATACTTCCAGTCAACATACAGAGGATCATAAAACTCAAGATGGCTCATTCGATACACGGTTCTCATCGTCTGTTGCGACCCGCTTACCGATATCCTTGAGCTGAGCGATTTTTTCAAGGAGCAGCAGAGCATCGTCCAGGCCCGCCGCAAATATAGTCTGGCGTAAAATCGCCAGCGCCAGGGGATACGTTAAGTATAAAGTAATGATGTGAGCCCCTGATGGATCGTTTATGGAGGATATGTGTACTCAAATCATCCTGATAAATGAATACACCGGCATCCCACAAAAAAAGATCAATAAAAAACATTCATAATAAAAAATAAAATCATTGATATCTGGCGTGATGTTAAAAATCAGGTTAAATATAACAATGCTATTTATAAAGATAAAAATAACTCCAGCGGTGATGGCGACTAACCCGGTTAACACTCCCGATCTTTTTTGAAAAATGAAAGAGCATGCGGCGGTGATTATCAAAACATGGATCAATGATGATGAGAGTACAGTAGAAGCTACCGTTTCATCAATTGAGTGCATCAGATAAAGCCAGGAATATAACAGCTCCCATGAAATCAAAGAAAATAAAAATGCGGCGATGAAATTCTCACGACGAAAATTAACCACAAGCCCTGTCATCACCTTCCTGATTTGCAACCCCACATATTTCATCACTAGATTTCTCTTGGTATCATTCCTGATAGCCGGCAAGGTTATTTCTCGATTAGACATTATCACTGCAGTATGTTGATTTTTTATTCCGGGATTATGTAGCCAGTATGGAGAGATTAACCGGACGACACCAGCACTTCATTTTACATCATGTGCATGAAACTTTTTTAAAATGAAGATGTCCAATCAGGCTAAATTAAAAATAACCCTCATCTGGTTGCGGTCAATAATCTTTAAAAATTTCGACAAAAGATCATTCGAGGTACAATGCATTCTGTCATCGGTACTGTGGAAGAAAAAATGAACAAAAACAATCTGATTATCGTCGCCGAAGACGATGATGAAATCGCCGCCATACTGACAGGCTATTTGCATAAGGCAGGAATGCAAACCTTAAGAGCCGAGGATGGCGAACAGGCGATCAATCTTACTCGTGTGCATAAACCTGATCTCATATTACTGGACATTCACCTGCCCGTGTACGATGGCTGGAACGTTCTTACCACGTTGAGAAAGGAGAGCAATGTACCCGTTATCATGGTGACCGCACTGGATCAGGACGTAGATAAACTGATGGGCCTGCGGCTCGGGGCCGACGATTATGTCATCAAACCCTTTAACCCATCAGAGGTTGTCGCCAGAGTCGAAGCGGTACTGCGTAGAACCAAATCCAGCGCAGAAGCGGCTCATTTACGGCCACTAAGAACATATTGCCTTACCATTTATCCCGATGAATTTTATGTTGAAATCACTGTCCGGGGTCAGGTTTCCACCCCGGTATTGACCACCACTGAATTTAAGCTTCTGACCTACCTGGCGCGAAATCCGCGAAAGGTGTGTTCGCGTGAAGAGTTACTCGATGCCTGTCTGCCCGAAGGGGATTCGCTGGATCGCACCGTAGACAGTCACATGAGTAAACTGCGGAAAAAGCTTGAACATGCCGGGCTTAAAGGCGTTCCTGAAAGCATCCGAGGATTGGGTTACCGTTTGGGCGACAATAAATGAACAAAGAAACAATTCTCAGCCGGCAGATATTGACGCATATGCTGTCGTTAACATTTATTATTATTGCCATCGCTGTCCTTGGATCCTACTTATTCTATAGTTTCTTGATTGACTACCTGCCTGCAGGGATGAGAGCGGGAAATGAAGATGAGATGACCTTACTTGACTGGGTATGGATCCTGATAGCTTCGATAACCAGTCTTGTCGTTTCACTCTTTTTTACCGTTACACTGTCGGCAAGAATATTAAAACCATTAAATGCCGTAGCCTATAGCCTGAAACAAATTTCGCAGGGAAATCTTGATGCGAGAGCATCCGCAAACACTTCGCAACTGGGTGAGATGAATAACCTCGTCAATGATTTTAACGAAATGGCGGAAAAACTACAGACGCTGGACGCCCAGCGGAATCTATGGAATGCGGCAATCGCTCACGAACTGCGCACTCCCGTGACTATTCTGCGGGGGAGGCTCCAGGGGTTAGTTGATGGCGTATTCAAGCCAGAACCCGCGCTCTTCCATAATCTACTTAAACAAACCGAAGGGCTGACCAACTTAATTGAGGATCTGCGTGTTGTCAGTTCCTCTGGAGGCGCAGGATATACCCTGGTGCTCAGTAAAGTCGATCTCGGGACAACCATTAGCAATACGCTGGATACATTTTCTCCGGACTTTGAAGCGAAACTATTCAAAATAGTCACTAAACTTAAGCATCAGCCTTGTATCTGCGACGCGTTTCGTATCATTCAGTGCCTGACTGTTATCTTTGACAATGCATTAAAGTATTCGACGCCAGGAACGCTCTTAGTGAAGAATGGTATTGAGGATGGTGAAAATTTCATTATTGTTGAAGATAGCGGCCCCGGAATATCTGAAGAGCTGCAGAAAACCTTATTTCAGCCCTTTCATCGTGGCGAATATGCCAAACACATTCATCCTGAGGGGTGCGGCTTAGGCTTATCGGTTGTGAAAGCTATCATGCTCGCCCACGGGGGAAACGTAAGCCATAGCTTAACAAAAGAAAACCACTCAATTTTTAAGCTATCATGGCCCGATTGATGGTCCTGATAAAACAGGCTCAATTGAGCCTGCTTTTAGCCAGATGCAAATCCCACATTGCCCCTAGTTTAGCGTTCCATGATGCCGGGGTGATTTTAAGCTTACCCCTTTCGGGACTTAATGTTATTTCACTAAAATAGATGTCCTTTCCTTTTAGCATGAGATCGACACGACAATAGTCAATGTCTTTTGCCAAATCCTGAGCAGCAATTAATGCGTTATGGAATGACTCGGGTTCCTGAATTATAACTGGCGTATTTGGATACTCCATCTGGAATGGCTGCAGATTCCAGGACCTGTCATAGACATTAATAAACTCTCTGCCATCGTCTCTGGTAAAATCCGCCTCAATAAAACAGGCCACGCCATGAAAACAGTGGATCCTTAACATTTCCGGCGTGTAATCTTTATCTTTCCCGGAAAATAAATCCACATACATTTCGCAGAGAATCACGGGAGGGATATTTTTATACTGCCACTCTCTGGTCGTGTAATACATGTTCTTTTTAAGCGCGAACTTTAGTTTATTTAACGCCCTGGCAGTATTAAAGTTATTTTTGTCTTTGCAGATAATAGTACTACCACTATCATGATTACATTTTAAAACAAATTCTTTTGGTAGTTTGGTGATATCGATATCTTCCACCCGATGATAAACACCAATTAAAGGCGTAAGTTTAACTAAGGTAGTTCGTGTCGAGACATATTCCCGGACAGCCAGTTTATCAGCCAGCATGGTATGAAATAAGTCACGTTCATAGACGAGTCGGTGACAGATTTTCTCATTCAGAGTTAATGGCTCACGTATATTTGCATAAGTCCCTGATATTTTCTTCAGTCTGGCGGTATGAAAGGAAAGGTCGGTGATGAAAAACACTCTACACTTTCTGAAAAAATATTCGATAGACTTAATATGATAATTTATTTTTTTCATTCTTCCTCCTTATAATAAGTATTCTGACAGAGGATTGTTGATTTCTATTGCGCAGATGATGGAGAGTCTATGGATTGCTATCGCGGTATTTATGTCGCTGGAGTGAATGGCGGGCGCAACAAAACGGGATTGCTCTTCGGCACGATAGCGACGGCGTTGTTGCTCGTCCGCGATCGCTTCTTTGCACGGGACGTGCCTTAAACACCGGTCCAGGCCGATGCCTTCATGACGGAGTTTCCGGCTTAAACAGGGGCGATTAGCCGATAAACGACCGATGATGGCTAATCAGAAGGTAACAGGAGTATTCACCCACAGAACTTTGGCGACAACGGGGCCGATATTGCGGTAACCATGCGGGATCTGGCTGGGAAAATAGAACGAATCCCCCTGCTCAAGGATCCAGATATTGTCTCCCAGACGCAATTCCAGCGCGCCTTCCAGCACATAGCCCATCTCTTCGCCATGGTGCTCAATCAGGCCATCACTGGCAACGCCCGGTTCGATAATATGAATGTTACCTTGCAGCAATCCGCCTTTATGGTGCCAAGTCAGGTTCTCCAGCTCGATCCCCCCTTTTTTACTGCGCTGCAAAAACCGCTTACGATTTCGCTGTTCAGGCTTCAGTACAGGCTGATCGGCCGTCCAGTCATCAGCCATCAGGTCGGCAATACTGGTCTCCAGCGCTTTTGCCAGGCGGTGTAACATCGCCAGTGACGGCGAGGCGGCGTCATTTTCCAGTTTGGATAACAGACTTTCCGAGCATTCCACCTTTTGCGCGAGCTGCTTGAGGGTCAGCTCCTGCACCAGACGTGCGTGGCGCAGCCTCATTCCCAGCGGGGTTCCGGTAGATTTGATGTCAGCGTTTTTTTTCATCTGTCTGCTTCATTAAAGTCTGCCAATGGCCTGCATCATGCAGGCCTGGTAAGAGAAATCATTCCATCACGGCGAACTGAATTTCTTTCGGTGAGCAGCCGTTAATCGGCACAATGTCCTGTGGGCAAGCGGACATCACCACCACGCAATCCAGCTCGGCACGAATCTCTACATAATCACCTGCTTTGCTGACAGTTGGCAACCAGGAAATTGAATAATCAGGATTTACTGGCGTGTTCATCCACAAATTAAGCGGTTGCGGCACTTCCCGTGCACGCAGACCAATAGCATTCAGCGCCATGCGCATATTGTCAGCGCAGCTGTCGTGATATTCCGTAATCCCCATGTTGGTATAGCGGTACAGATCACAGGCGGCGATCAACGTGTCATGCACCCCTGGCGAGGTATCGGTGAGCAGAGTGGCAATGGCGCGGCGCTGGTTGGTCACTAGCACATCACCTGGCTGCGGGATAATTTTGTCGATAAAGGCACGGGTATGTTCCATGGACGCAAACTCGCTGAGATCGCCGGTATTGAAAAACCACGTGTCGCAGACCTGGCTACCTGGGGTATTGATGATCTTAATCACCTGCCCTTTTTTCAGCAAAACGGCGCGTCCGCAGCGCGGCGGGATGGTATACAGTTCGTTTAACGTCGGTGCGCCATCGGCTGAAATCGGTGAGGTTGCCGTTGGGTTGAGGCCCAGGGCATCGCCATTGTCTTTATCGCAGCAGGTTGGGTAGTGTGCAGTTGCGGTCATGATTTAACTCCTTCAAGTGATTGGGATAGCTCAGTCAGTGCACAGGCCAGCGTACGGGCACCTGCCGCCAGTGAACGAGGATCGGTATATTCAGCCGGATTGTGGCTAATGCCTTGATGGCTGGGGACAAAAAGCATGCTGGTCGGACAGTGTTCGGCCAGATACATGGCGTCGTGAAACGCGCCAGATAACAGCTCCATATGGGCGATATCCAGCGCATTTCCGGCCGCTTTCAAGACATGATTGATGCGCGGGTCAAAGGTGACCGGCGCTTTATTCAGTAGCAGCTCGATGGTGACTTGTTCGCTTGCCAGAGAGGCAATCACCGCGTCGAACCGGGCCAGCGTTTCGGCCGATGGGTGGCGGAAATCAAGGGTAAAACGCACGCTCGACGGGATGGTGTTGATGGCATTTGGCATGACCTGCCAACGGCCAAACGTCAACCGCAACTCTTCATCTGCCGTGTCACCCATCGCCTGCTCAATGATCGCAAGCTGTTCGCGTGCCAGGGTCATCGCATCCTGGCGCAGCGCCATCGGCGTGGTCCCCGCATGTGCCGATATCCCATGGCAGGTGATCTGGTACCAGCGCACGCCCTGGATACCTCTGACGATGGCCAGCGGCACGCGGCGACTTTCCAGTACCGGACCTTGCTCGATGTGCAATTCCACGAAGCAGGCCATCTCGCGATCCGGGCGTAACGGGATGGCTGCAAAGCGGGCCTGGTGGTCTGCCAGCGCATCGCGAAACGAGACGCCATCTACGCCCATCGCGCCAAGATGGTCAGACAATCTCGCAGGGTCGACGAAGGTGCTGGAGCCCATCGCCCCCGGCGCAAAGCGGCTGCCCTCTTCATTGGTCCAGATAACCACTTCGACCGGGCGTTCGGTGACAACCCGTGCCTCATTGAGCGCTTTCAGGCACGCAAGTCCGGCCATCACGCCATAACAGCCATCGTAGTTGCCACCGGACGGTTGCGTATCGATGTGGCTACCGGTGGTCACGGGCGATACAGCAACGCGTCCTGGACGACGGAAGAATAAATTCGCCGCCGCATCGCGGTAGACTTCACACCCGAGCTCTCGGGCGACATCAATAAGCCAGGCCCGGGCATCGAGCTCCGCCGCGCTCAAAGCCTGGCGATCGACGCCGCCATTCGCTAACTTTCCATATTCTGCAAGCTGCGCCAACAGTTGGTTCAGCCAATCCTCATCCAGCTGTCGGGCAACCCGTAAGCCTGTTTCCATCATGGTAATTTCTCCAGTTCTTCGGGTTGCAGAGGCCGACGAAACAGCGGCGCGAGAAAGCTCCGCAGGCGCTCGCTTTTCGGCTGTGTAAAAATCTGTCGCGGCGTGCCGCTTTCAATAATGTTGCCGTCGGCCATAAACACCAGCCGTGACGAGATATGGGCCGCAAACGCCATCTCATGGGTGACCATCACCATGGTCATCCCCTGCCCGGCCAGATCCCGGATAACGTCCAGCACCTCTTCAACACGTTCGGGATCGAGCGCCGAGGTGGGCTCGTCGAGCAGCAATAACTCCGGATTCAGCGCCAGTGCGCGGGCAATACCCACTCGTTGTTGCTGGCCGCCGGAGAGTCGCACCGGCCAGTCATTCGCTTTTTGCGCCATCCCGACACGGCTGAGGGCAGCCATCGCGGCCGTTTTTGCCGCCTGGCGGGACATTTTTTTCCCCAGTACCAGCGGCGCGGCGACATTTTCCTGCACCGTCATGTGCGGCCAGAGATTGAACTGCTGGAACACCATCGAGAGCGGTTTGCGCACATCGGCTATGAGGCTGGCGCTGTCGGCATGCGCGAGGCCACGCTGCGTGCCGGAATAGCCGAGCAGTTGTCCTTTAATCAGCACGTCCCCTTTGTCGTAGGCTTCCAGAAAATTCATGCAGCGTAGCGCGGTGGTTTTCCCGGAGCCCGACGGGCCAATCAGCGTGACTATCTCACCGTGATCGACGCGTAAATTGATGTCATTCAGTACCACATGGTTTGCGAATGACTTGCCTACATGGCGCATTTCCAGCACCGGCACAGATGTATTGCCCACGTTATTCTCCGGTCCGTAGTAGGTGGCTCAATGTTTTTATGCTCATACTCACCCCCTGCGCCAGCAGCCAGTAGCTGACGATCAGCAAGGTATAGGGCAAGATATAGCTGTAGGTATTAGCAACGATCTGACTCGTCGTCATGGTCAGTTCCGGTACGGTAATGATCGATGCGACAGCGCTCTCTTTAATCGTCAGAATGAACTGGTTACCCAGCAGCGGTAGCGCAAAACGAACGGCCTGCGGCGTCTGGATATGCCAGAAACAGCGGACCGTAGAGATGTTGTTTGCCAG
This sequence comes from Raoultella sp. T31, assembly GCF_002806725.1. Taxonomy (NCBI): domain Bacteria; kingdom Pseudomonadati; phylum Pseudomonadota; class Gammaproteobacteria; order Enterobacterales; family Enterobacteriaceae; genus Klebsiella; species Raoultella sp. T31. Next base: position 17,102 of record NZ_PIBO01000043.1, on the reverse strand, counting down.
CGCCGCCTCTCGCTGTCCCGGCGGAATGGTGTTCCACGCGGCGCGAAAAATTTCGCCGAAATAAGCCGCGCTATACAGCGTCAACGACAGCAGCGTGGCTTCAACGGCGCTCAGCATGATGCCGATGGACGGCAGGCCAAAGTAGATAACGGCCAGCTGCGCCAGAAATGGCGTGCCGCGGATCACCCACACGTAGGCGCGCCACAGACGAAACGCCAGACCACGTCTGCCGCAGAGTCCATTTAAGGCAAACCCCAACAGCATGCCGCCGCATGCGGCGCAGAGGCTTATCCACAGGGTCATGCCCAGGGCCTGAATGTAGGCTGGCAGGTATTGCGCGAGTTCCGTCATCGTTGTTCCCTCTGCCAGTGGCGTTCTGCCTGACGGCCCAACAGCGCCAACAGGCTGGTCAGCAGTAGATAGACCAGAGCCACGGCCAGATAGACCTGCAGCGGCTGGTACGTAGATGACGCCAGTTGCTGGCCCACGCGCATCAGATCCGTCAGCGCGATGACCGACACCACCGCAGAGGCTTTGATCACATCAATCAGCTCGGAAATCAGTGACGGCAGCGTAGTACGGACAACCTGCGGTACCTGGATGCGCCATAAAATCTGCCGTGGACTCAGCCCGCAAATCGCGGCGGCTTCCAGTTGACCTGGGGTGATGCTGGCAAAACCACTTTTCAGAATTTGCGATTGATAGGCCGCCGTGTTCAGCGTTAATGCCAGCGTGGCGGCGGCAAAGCCGGGAATGTCGATCCCCAATTGTGACGGTAAATAAAAGCAGAGCAGCAGTTGAGCCAGAACCGGGGTCCCGCGAAACAGACTGACCCATCCATGGGCCGTCATGCGGTAAATCGGTAACGAACTGGTCGACATCCGCCATACGCCAATACCCACCAGAAAGCCGGCGACCATCGCTGTCAGGCAGAGCGCTGCGGTGGTGAGTGCTCCCTGCATCAGCATCGGAAGCCAGTGGATAAAGCTCGTCATGAAATCCGTCATCGTTTTCCACTCACAGCGCCGGTGCGGGCATTTCTGTTGCCGGAACGCTCATCGTGAAGCCGAACCATTTCTGCTGCAGTGCCTTCATGGTGCCGTCGCGATTGGCTTCAATGATCCCGTCAGCGATCAGTTTTACCAGAGCGGCGCTGTCGGCATCTTTACGCCCGACCCAGCCAAAGAAGGTCTGTGGCCCTATCATTTCCGGCAGTGTGGCAAAAACGCCCGGCCGAGTTTTAATCAGCGGCCCCAGGTTCGAGAGCGACTGGGCGACACCATCAAGACGGTGAGATGCCAGATCGGCATAGGCTTCATCAAACGCGACATACTGTTTGATCTCTTTGATGCCCGGTTTGCCGCTGGCGCGTAGTGCCTGATCGAAGGATTGCAGCACCTGTAGCTGACCGGAACCGGCCTGCGAGCCCACCACTTTGCCGCTCAGGTCAGCCGGCGTTTTAATCGCGCTGTCCTCTGCTCTTTTGAGCAGTGCAACGGTAGATTCCGCCACCGGAGCGGTAAAGCTGAAGCGTTCAATACGCTGTTTATTGACGGTGACGGCGGTCACCACGAAGTCAAATTTTTTCGCATCAAGCCCTGGCAGGATGCCCTGGAAAGGCAGATCCAACTGTTTCACTTTCACGCCTGGCAGTGATTTGGCAAAGATGTGGTTCATCAGGTCAACGTCGTAACCGACAATTTTGCCGTTATCAACGTACTCAAAGGGGGCGTATCGCGCTTCAGTGGCAACGGTGATCTCTTTTGCTTCTTTAATTCGTTCAAGCAGATCGGCGCTGAAAGCCGTAGAGCAAAAAAGGCAGGTGGAAATAAGCACAGGTAAAGAAAAACGATTTAGCTTCATGGCATGCTCCAATAAAGATATATGAACTACATGAAAGTTACTTGAATTTAATGAAAGCATGAAGCATGCCAATGACGTTAAAATCAGCCGTTAAATTTTTATCACTATGAAAAATAATATTTATTTTATGATGCAGCACCGGATGTACTCTGTGCTGGTTTTTTGGTAATGGGGATATGCATGGTTATCATGCACACAAATGGTGCTTTTTTGATTAAAAAGAGTGCAATCGCGACAGACGCGCTGCTTCCTGAATTGAACTCCGCGCCTGGCGCCAATCTGTCCCTGAACAGACCGTGAGGGGCGATTTATACCCCTGCCCCGGCGGCCGCCTTTCAGCCGCCCGCCTCTCGCCGGATCCTGAAATTTGGCGATTCACTTAAACGCCGATATACTGTATATAAATACAGCCATATTGATTAACAGGAACCAACTCATGAGCAGGGAAAGATATAACCTTTCTATCGCAGTTTTCGTTTTAGTTCTCAGGGGAAATGAAATCTGCATGCTGCGACGAGCTAATACCGGTTGGATGGACGGGTGCTATAGCTTGCCTGCCGGTGGGCTTGAATATGGTGAAACACTTTCCTGTGCTGCTGCAAGAGAGTTGGCAGAAGAAACAGGTATGCAGGCATCCCCCTTTGAAATGACCCTTGCCCACACAATGCATGTCTGGACCGAAAACCGTTCATGGGTAGGGCATTATTTTATTTGTCGAAATTGGGATGGTATCGCGTTTCTCGCCGAGCCAGAAAAACACGCGCAACTTAGCTGGGAAGATATCGCATTATTGCCAGAGGATACCATCCCTTATGTCCGACAGGCGATAAAGGCTATCAGCAAGGGCCAAACATATTCAGAGTATGGCTGGGAAAAAACGAGTTAAGCAACCCAGGAGACAGGAGACATTCACAACAGCTATCACCGAGGCTCAAAGGCTATCAGCCTGGACAGTCAGGTGCTTCTGTCCGGTCATGCCTGCCTGTGGCATCTATCTCAGTAATAACTGGATCAGCTGAACAAAAATATACACCGTTGCTGCCACTTGCAATGCCCGGAACCCCCATCTGAGGTAGCGCCATTCATGGCGTTCTCTGGCATCAGCTTCTTCAATGGCGGGGGCAGAACGTTGTCTTTTCTTTGTCCTGAATTCATCGATTACCCACAGGACGAGAATAAGGATAATGATGATTTTCTGAAGTATGGGATTATCCACCAACAGTGACTCCGGCCTGCTCGCTGATGAAGGCAGAATAGATGAACCGCCCTCACATAACCACCGCTAAATGTAGGGGTAAGATTAATTTTCGTCCTGACAGAGCTTTTAGGTGATGCTGTCCATAGCAGGTTGCTCCGCTGCTGAGCAGTCAGTTGAGCGAAACATCCGGCCAGCAGCTATGAGCGAGGAGCGGACATTCGGATACATGGTTTATCATCTGAAAGTCCAGGAAATCGTCCGCCCTCTTCAGAGCGACATTATCAATATGGATAGAGAATAACGGCAGGCGTTAAGCCCACCGTAACTCACCGGAAAAAGTTATCCACCGAATCGCTCCACTCATGGCCGGACACAGACCAAACCTTGTTTATCGGGGGAGGGAATCCGCTTCTGCAGTACCCATTTTTCCCCACGAAATCGAACGCTCCATGCGGATATCCGTTGATAAGGAGCACGCACTTCTGACTGTCTTCAGACCAGCCGATTTTAACGTCAGAAGGAATGTGGCCGTCTGAAATATCCTCGACATTGTAGATATGCACTGCATCCAGAATCGGGTTTCCTTCAACGGACTCATCGAGCGCGTAGAAATACCCGGTCTGGCCGTCGTCTTCAAATACGGCGGCCAGCATACCCTCAGGTGCCAGGCTTTTTATCACCTGCGCTTCTCCAACAATGAGCTGAGCCTGTAGCGTCACTAAAATCGTCATACCGATTACTCTCCTTTCCTTGATTGTTTGGTTAGGCTGCTTTCTAACTGACAAGCAATCTACCATAACATCCCTGCGATGAATTAACCCCCTGACCTGCAACCACTTTGTTGATACACGATTACTTTAGAAAGGTCCGCTCCTGGCACAATGCCGCCCCCTTCCCGGAAAATCTCCAGTACGTTCACCCGCTATACATCAAACTCCCCCCGCCTCTGCAATACCACCCAAAATAGTAATGATAATTATTTGCATTGATGTGATACATTCAATGCGCGCATGCCACGTGATATTTCTCATGGCGGAGGGTAAGACGCTGCGCGTGGGGAATCACCGGTGACTGCATTGAGATGCAGCATCAATACAACTTATGGAGATAAGATGAGAAGAATGTCAATCCGTTCAGTGCTGTTGGCCTCCACTCTTGCGATGTCAACCGCCACAACGGCATACGCCGATAGCCAATGGGCAGCCGCCGCCACGACCTTTCCTGGCAGTATTCGTGCCGGCTCACGGGACGTTCCCGTTAAGCCCGGAGATAAAACGGTGATAACGATTAAGAGCCTGCCAGCGGGCGCGACCGTCACCATGCTGAATGGTGCTGAAGTTCTGACACCGAAACCACTGACCGCCGATGATAAGGGAAACCTCACGATTCCGCTGACCATTCCGGCCGATGCCGCGACAGGCCTTCATCCACTCACGGCGATCACTGAAAATCCCGCTAGCGTTTCGCAGGTGATGTTGAAATTGTCCCAGATTGTTGCGCCGAAAAACATTGAGGCTTTCAGACTGCAAACAGTTCCCGTCGGTGAGCGAGCTTACCAGTCAGCAGTTTCGGCCAACGGAAAGCTGTTCGTGACCTCTGCACGCGGCCCGAAGGATGGTAGCCGCCTGATGAGACTGAACGCCGGAACGCTGGCTGTCGAAGCGGAGGCTACGCTGCCTAAAGACAAAAAGGGTGAGCAGATTGGCGTCTTCGGCATCGCTGTTGATAATGTCCATAATCATGTCTGGACGACGAACACGCTTGCCGAGACGGTGACCGTCTATGACGCAAAGACCCTTTCCGTCGTGAAAGTCTTCCCGGAGGGGTCAGTCGTACATCCACGCGATGTGATTATTGATGAAGCCCACAATCGGGCTTATGTCAGCGCAGCGCTAACCGGTTTTATCGAGGTATATGATACAAAAACGCTGGAGCATATCGGTCAGATAGAATTTGTGACCAACCGCGGCCGCGACCAGTTTTACAGTACCGATCTTGCCCTCGACAGTGCCGGTCAGAAACTCTATGGCGTCAGCCGCGATACGCCCTGGGTGGGCTGGATTGATCTCAAAACGGGTAAGAGTACGACGGTGAAAATACCTCAGGCGCAAGGCGCAACCGACATCGCTCGCGATCCGAAGACCGGTCGTCTTTACGTCGTTTCCCAGGAGACGAACAATGTCGTGGTTCTTGATGCAGACGGCAAGGTTCTCGCCGATACTTACATTGGCGCCGGGGGCGTATCTGTCGTCTGGGATCCGGTGACGTCGCAGGTTTTCGCCGCCACGCGTGCAGGCGGAACCGTTGCTGTTCTGGACAAGGACGGTAAACTGGTTGCTAATATTCCGATGGATGATACGCCAAACCACCTGACCGTCGCCCCTGATGGCGCCGTTTATCTGGTGTCTATGTATGGAACGACCGGGGATAAAGCTCAAACAGGCTCAGTGACGAAAATCACCCCCACAAAATAACGGCCTACGTTATTCACGGCCAGACCGGCCTGATATGATTAACCCCCTGCCGCCTATGGCGCGGGGGGATACTCCCGGCATATCTGACCGATATTCGCATCCTCTGACTTGAGGCAGGCCGACGTCAATGGCTATCCATAAACACAACTTTTCAACAATAACTCCGCGTTGCAATCTCTGCTGCCCGAAGCTGCCCGCAAGGGGTCTTAAGAGGCAGCGTTGAGCGAGGAGCACCCGGCGTTGGAAAACTCAAGCCAGGCGTTAATCTCGCTATCTGTTCCTGATTAGGCTTTATCGGGGGTGAACTTGACTACCATCACTAATGTGTTAATTAATAAAGAGCAGAACATATTTATCATATAAATTGTCATGTACGCTTAGTTCTACAGGAACATAATCGGTGAATATTACAGCCTGCATTGCTCTTTTGAGCGCATGTCCATTTGTAAGTCAGGCGTCGATGCCGCTGACCTTTTCCGAAATATTCCTGGATGCTCCTGGACCACAAGGCCTTTTGAAAGGCACGTTACTGACCCCAAATTCGAAACCAACCGCCGTTGCTCTTATCGTTCCTGGCTCCGGGCCGACCGATCGGGATGGAAACAATCCGCCTGGTGTCAATGCATCGCCTTACCGACTTCTTGCCGAAAGCCTGGCTTCGAAAGGCTTTGCCACGCTTCGTATCGATAAACGAGGAATGTTCGCTAGCGCATTGGCGGTAGATAATGCCAATGCGGTGACAATTGCTGACTATGTTGACGACGTTCGGGCCTGGATAAAAGTGCTGAGACGTGAGACGCAAACTCCCTGTATTTGGATAATGGGACACAGTGAAGGAGGTCTTGTCGCACTGGCCTCGGCTCAGGAAGAGGATGTGTGCGGAGTGGTTCTTATTGCAACGCCCGGGAGGCCGATGGGCGAGGTGCTGAAAGGACAATTAATGGCTAATCCGGCAAACGCACCTTTATTAAAGGAAGCTTTACCGATAATTGATGCTCTGGAGCATCGGCGGCGAGTCGATACAACGAATATACATCCAGCGCTGCAAAATCTCTTTAATCCTGCGATTCAGGGGTTTTTGATCGATGCGTTTTCATATAACCCGGACCAACTCATTGTGACCATTTCCAAACCCGTATTAGTTCTACAAGGGCAACGCGATATCCAGGTAGAAGAAATGGATGCAAGAAGGCTTAAAACGGCCAATCCTCGAGCCTCCCTGGTGATACTGCCCAATATGAACCATGTGATGAAAGAGGTCACTTCGGACGATCGCGAGGCCAATATCGCTTCCTACACCGACCCCACCCTTCCCTTAGCGCCAGGTTTAATCGAATCGATTGCGCATTTCCTCATCCACAGCGCCCCTTGTTCCGAAAAATAACTGTTTGCCTGAGATAAGAAGGCCCGGATAAAATTCATTCTCGATATTTTAGGGATTCAGACAGAATAATGGCTACCTCAAAATATGAGAGGTAGCATTTATTATTTATTTCAGGAGGTTATATTGTGCGTACTCGGCCATCATCCCGTTTGATAGTGCTTTCGCCTGAAAATCGCGTGCTGCTCTTTAGCTTCAACCATAAAGATGACGCGTTGAGTGGAAAATCTTACTGGGCAACGCCCGGTGGAGGACTCGAACTCAATGAATCTTTTGAACAGGCAGCCTTACGTGAATTAAGAGAAGAAACGGGATTGACAAGAAGCACTGCGGGGCCGCAAGTCGCTTCCAGAAGCTTCACAATGATGCTGCCCTGCGGGGAAACGGTTCTCGCAGAAGAGCATTTTTTTATTATTCACACAGAAAAATCAGATATCGATTGTTCCGGATGGAGCAGCAACGAAAAAAAAGTTATCCATGCTCACCGCTGGTGGACATTAGAAGAACTCAGACATACAAATGAAACGATCTTTCCACTCGATTTGATTATTGACATACTTGCTGACCAGTTAATCGGTACCACGACAATATCCCCTCCCTGACTGTTACCTGCGCACTATGAGAAATCACCTCTTCTGCACTCAGTGTCCGGGTGAATAAAGACATTAACACCGCCGGGATGCACCGTTCTCACTGGCACCTGATTAGGTCGCTAATCAGGCTTGACGCTGCAGAATTACGCCTGCCTTTCCGGGCTTTTCAGCATCCAAACCAGTACCATACCGCAGGCGATGACCGCCGCCGCCAGTATCACCATGGTCTGAAGGCCGACCTTCGCCGACACCAGGCCTCCGACAAGCGCCCCCGTACCGATCGCAGCATTGAAAATGGCAACGTAGACGGCTGATGCGGGCTGAGTGGCCTCTCCCGCGCTGCAAAGCAGCCAGGTTTGTAAGCCAACGAACACAATTGCCATACCTGCGCCCCATAGGGCGAGCAGCGTCCCGGTGAACCACATTGGACATGATGACCAGCCCTTGATACCCAACATCCCTGGTGCCCCCGCACTGAGCAACAGCGATGTCATAATCAGTATCTTGATATATCGATCAATGAGTTTACCGGCAATGATATTTCCCAGCAGCCCGGAGAGACCTGAAATCAGTAGCAGAGCTGAAATAGCAGATGTAGGTATACCACGGGCCTGGGTTAGCAAGGGTTCAAGATAAGTGAAGGCGGCAAAGTGTGCTGAAATGATGCAGGCCGTTGCGCCAAAGAGTGAAAGGAGCAACGGATTTTTAAAGATCGCCCCGTAAACCCTCAGACTCAGCGGTTGCGGAGCCGCCAACGCGGGAAGCGTCCAGAATAACGCAACGGCGGTGACAAATGACAGCAAGGAGATCGCGGTGAACGCCTGTCGCCATCCGGCCAGGCCGGCAATAAAACTTGATAGCGGCACACCCAGCACGCTGGCCGCCGAGACACCGGCAAAGATGACTGACGTGGCTAATCCCAGCTTATCTACCGGCACAAGCTTTATCACCACGGTACCAATTAATGCCCAGAAGGCGCCGTGCGCAAGCGCCCCTGTCATTCGCGCCGTCATAAATTCCCGCATGGTGTGCGATTGCGTCGCCATCAGACAAGAGAGCGCCAGAATTAGCATCAACGCCACCAGCAGCGCCTTGCGGGAAAGCCGGACGGGGATTGCGCCAGCTAGCAAAGCCGCCAGCGCGGCAACCCATCCATATGCGGTGACGGCAAGACCCGCCCCCGCTTCAGTCTGATGTAAATCTTTCGCCAACGCGCTGAGCATGCCAACCGGCGAAAGCTCGCTGGTTACAATCGAAAATGCACTGATCCCCAGTGCGGTTACTGCGAGCCAGGCGCGCATGGGCGCCGTGTTTGCCTGTAAAACGGTGTCGTTCATTGAATGAATTTCCCAGGAATAATGTGTGAAAGGGGGATGTTTACCAGATGCGATCGGTTCTCCGCGTCGTTCCTCATTGCCTGTTTATCTCCTTATGTGGAGTGCAGTATCATCCCGAGATAAGTGATAAAACAGACCTGAAAACGGAGAGCCGTTTTCCATAATCGGAAAATAGATGACAACAGATTTTAACTGGGACGATACGCGGGTTTTTCTGGCTGTCGCCCGAGCGGGCACCCTTAGCGGCGCTGCAAATGCCCTGGATATGGGCATCGCGACCCTCTCAAGAAGGCTGGACAGGCTTGAAAAGTCGCTGGCCGTCCCTCTGTTCAGCAGACACCAGAGCGGCTACCGACTCACGGATGATGGCGAGGCGCTTCTGGAACGTGCCGAGGCGCTTGAACATGCCGGACTCGCGTTCGGCGAGACGGCCAGGCTGCAAGGGAACGTTGCCGGGCTTACCCGACTGGCTACATCGGATAACCTGGCGGCGTATTTTATTCTTCCTTCGCTCAACGCGTTGATGGAAAAATATCCCGACCTGCGGGTCGAGGTGATAAGCGGTGTGCAATCCGTCAATCTGCATCGGCGGGATGCTGATTTAGCAATACGGATGGTCAAACCAGACAGCGGAAACCTGACGCTAAAGCGTCTCGGTATCGTGGGATTTGGCTTATACGCCGCCGATGCCTGTTTAAATGGCGCCACTGGCGTAGCGTCTGGTCACACTCAGTATGTGGGCTGGCCGGAATCGCATCAACACCTGCCCGCTGCGCGATGGGTCACGCAGACGCTTCGCGGCAGTCCATGCAGAGTGGAAGCGAACACGCTGGCAGCGCAGTTATCGGCAGTTTCTGCAGGCCTGGGGTTGGGGGTGCTGCCACACTTTATGGCGCGGAAAAACGGTCTGCATTGTGTGAATTCGGATCTCGGCGTCGATCAAACCTTATGGCTGGTGATGCATTCAGATTTAGCCAATTCGCGGCGCGTCCGAGTGGTCGCCGATCATTTAATTACCCTGTTCGATGGGATAAAAGATCAGTTAATGTTGCCATAACCGTTTAATTAATTGCTACTTACAACTTACACCACGGCCGGTGACTGAAAACGGTGTTCCCGGTCAGGCCAGGGTGAAGTCTGTTCTCGGTTAAACCCCTTACCTGAATCGCAGGTGTGTTACATCGCCTGGACGAGGGCTCTTATCTTTTCCGCCTTTTCAAAGTGGTCCAGTTTCATCTCGATAATCCACCAATGCGCAACTTCCATAAGCAATTCAGGATCGTCATTTTTATTGGCAAAAAAAGCATAGAACGAAAGTCCTGCATTGCTTCCCCTGGAGGCAATTTTTGAATCGCAGACCCTGATGATTTTTTCCTTCATTTCTTGTCGCACTGCCTCTCCCTCTCTATTTTCAGGTTCTAAGCCTTAAAAGATAATATCATTTCGCGCTGGGTTAAAAATTTAACCCTGGTGGTTATGATCTCTGAGAAAAACGGTGAAGACGTCCTTAGGCGGGGTTATACCACATTCTGAAAGCAGCCAACCCACCGCGCCTGTCATCAGGAACATCAGATAACACCGCCGTGTTATTCGCCGCCTGGAAAAGCTGATAGCCCGCTGCCCGACGGGAGGAGTGTCGTCGCCTCACCTTTCACGCCAGCGCATCAGGTTCAACGGATAGTCACCAGACTGCGGCGACTCAGGCGCGATACGATAAATGTGCGAACGACCGGGCGGAATCCGATATTCGTGTACACTGTCTGGCGCAGGGCGGCGTGAACCGCATCACTCCCTGAACAACTAAATGCCAGAAACTGCGTAAGCGCGGTCGCGCGCGAATGTAAGACACCCCGACACATGGTCATCAGGATAAGGGAGGCGCAACAGATATGACCCGAACACAAAGGCTTCTTGAATTACTCCAGATATTGCGGGCTCACCGCTATCCGGTCACTGCACTGACGCTTTCTGCAAACTTAAAGATAAGCGTGCGCACCGTTTACAGGGATATAAAAACGCTCCAGCACCAGGGAGTATGTATTGAGGGGAGTGCCGGGATTGGATATATTATTAATTCTGATTATCATTTACCGCCACTGGTATTCACCGTGCAGGAGCTGAATGCTCTGACACTGGGTCTTAACTGGGTGTGTCACAACACGGACGCGGACTTTAAAAAAAATGCAAAAAAAGCCATTGCCAAAATACACGCAGTTATTCCTGATAGATTGCAGGAACACATTGAATATCAGTCATATCTGACAGGTCCGACTGAAAGAGAATGTTACGGCTTTGGTGATATACACCACGCAATTAATGAAAGAAAAAAAATCACGATAACCTACTCCGATAAAAATAATACCGTATCATCCCGTGTAATCTGGCCAGTCGCGCTGGTATATATGGAGTCCTGCTGGCTACTTGCAGGATGGTGTGAGATGAGAAACGATTTTCGTCATTTCAGAACCGACAGAATAAAGAAAATCACTGTACTGAGTACCACTTACCCGGAGAGCAGAGCTATCTTGTTGAAAAGATGGCGAGATGCGGAAGGTATCAGCCTGGACAGTGAGTACTGACAAAAATTGTCGCAACGATCGTGTACGCTTCTGTAGAAAAGACACCAGGATGATGACAGGAGAGCGTATGAATTTTCATAACAAAGTTGCATTAATCACGGGAAGTACCACGGGTATTGGCGAAGAGGTCGCAGGACAATTACACCGATATGGCGCCAGAGTCATCATTGTATCCCGGTCATTACATGAGGCCAGACAAAAAGCCAGATCGTTATCACCCGATGGAAAAACGGCGATCGGCATAGAATGTGATGTTGCAGACCCCGAACAAGTCAGCAGCATGATTAATCATGCCGTAAGTCATTTCGGCAGGCTTGATTATGCCGTAAATAATGCAGGCACCACCGGTGAACATAATAAAACAATAACGGAGCAGACAGTAGACAACTGGAATAACGTCATATCAAACACACTGAGTAGCGTCTTTTACTGTATGAAATACGAAATACCAGAAATATTAAAATCAGGGGGTGGTTCAATAGTGAATTTGTCGGCAGTAAATGGGTTAGCAGGTATCCCCGGTCTGGCCCCTTACACGACGGCAAAGCATGGCATAATTGGTTTAACCAGAAGCGCGGCGCTGGAATTTGCCTGTCAAGGTGTGCGGGTTAACGCGGTTGCGCCGGGTTATGTCAGTACGCCGCGAATCAATGAACTTCCCGAAAATATTATCAGTGCGTTTGCAAACAGTCATCCCATGAAAAGAATGGCTACCATGACCGAAGTGGCTGATTTTATCCTGTTTTTATTGTCAGAAAAATCAGGGTTCTGTACCGGCGGTGTTTATCCTGTTGATGGCGGATATCTGGCGGAGTAACGAGCGCGTCGGAGATAACATTTGCCTGGCGTTGGATATGTTCCGCTCTCCAGGCCGCCCCAGACACTCTGGCGTAACGTTTACTCTGCGCATGTCGCATTTTTGAGCGTTGCTCCCGCGAAATCAGGTCGGCGCTCATCCATATTCAGGCAATCTGCGAGCAGCTTGCCACACCATATTTATCGCTGCCTGAGTCACGCAAACCGGTCTTCGGCAATGTCCGCCGGCAGGACGGTTAAAACGTTTAAGGCATAATGGAAACGCTGGCGGATAATCCCGCCACCAGTTCAATCCCTTGCGGTATCTTATCTAACTGGATACGGACAGGGACTCGCTGCGCAAGTCGCACCCAGCTGAAGGTGGGGTTGACATCCGGCAGCCCAAGCCCACCCGTCTGATCATTGCTATCATCGATCCCCCGGCCGATACTCTCCACATGCCCCGTGATGAGCGGGTCAAACCCCATCAGCGAAATTTGTGCGGCGTTCCCGATACGAATATGACGCAGTTTGGTCTCCTCAAAATAGCCCACCACCCAGAAACTGTGCGCATCGACAACGGCGACCCTGGTCTCTCCCGCAGTGGCGTAGTCGCCTGGACGCAGCCGAAGATGCGTGACGTAGCCGGCAACCGGCGCGCGCACGGTAGCATGAGATAAATTAAGCTGCGCCAGTTCCAGCGCAGCCAGCGCCCCCTGATAATTGGCCGCCGCAACGCGCGCTGCGCTGCCCGTTTGCTGGATGTCCTCGCCGGAAATGGCCCCTTTGATGAGCGCGCGTCGCCTGGCCGCATCCTGGCGCATCAGCATCTCATGACGTTTTGCTTCAACGTCGGCCTGCGCGCTGAGCACCGCCAGCTTCAGCCAGCGCGGGTCGATAGCATAAAGCACATCGCCCTGGTTAACCCATTGATTATCGCGGACCGCCACGCGGCTCACCGGCCCGGAAACATCCGGCGCAATCTGCACCACATCGGCCCTAACCCTTCCATCGCGCGTCCAGGGCGTCTGCGCATACTGTTTCCAGAAAATAAACGCCACGAAAATCGCCACCGCCACAGCGATTAACGTCAGCGCGTAACGACCCAGTAAAGAGAGTAAAGATTTCATGCGAATAACCCCAGAGTGGTCAGGCCCTGCAAAAGCAGGAAAAAGGTCACGATATAGGTTGAGACATCAAGCAACGGGCGCAAAGGCAAACGCCGGTAAAGCCTGCTGCAAGAAAAAAGCGGCACGAGTAACAGCGTACAGACCACAGCCAGGAACGCGGTCAGTAGCAGTCCGGGGATAAAAACCCCCCCGATATTGATGTCATTTATCATGGCTGGACTCCTTGTTCTGCGTCCGTAATGCGCAGTGCAGATCCACCAGTCTGTCGACAAACTGGCATGATTGTTCATCTGTCGCGGGCAGGCAGAGGCTGGCCATTGCGGCAATACGCTCGCGTAAGGCGTCGGTGTGCGTTGTGCGGGTCAGATGAGAAAGCACCTCGTTGATATCGCTGCCTGCGGGCGTATCGCAACGGCGCAGGCGCATCACACAGAGGCCAATGCGCAGAAAATGGACCAGGCGTGCAAGCGCCCGTGCGGATGACGGCCCGCTGCGCGGCAAACGTGGCAGCAACAGAGCGGCCCGATCGATCATCAGATTGGTCCAGTGCGTTTCATCACCTTTAAACACACCGTTCACGCTGCGGCGAATATCGCGTTGGCAAAGTTTTAGCAGGCGGTTTATCGCCGCGTCCGCCTGTACGGTTTGCAGCAGACTCATGCCGATAACCGCAAAGCCGGTCGCAAAAAACAGCGCGATAGCGGTGTTGGCCGCAGCGGCGAAATCACCGCTGTAGTGTGCCCCCAGCTCACATAGCACAGGCAGCGTCAGGGTGATGCCCATCGCCATAAAGCTCGTGGGCGGCCGCGCCTGCAGCGATCCGGCAAGCAGATAGACTGGGGCAAGCACCGCCACCAGCACCGGGAAATCGCTGAGCGGGGGAAGCAGAGCGAAGCTATAGATAAGGCTTATCAACACGCCCCAGACGGAGCCGATAATGTATTTGACAAGATGCGGGGCCGGCGTATCGAAACTGCCAAACAGCGTGCAGCAAACCCCAAGAATCGACACCGCCGTGCCGCCATCGGGCCAGGCGGAGTAAATCCAGAGCAAACAGCCGCCCAGGATGATGACAAAAGCGCCCAGCGCCGTTCGGGCGGCACTGAGGGGATCGCGATGGAAAACATACCCTTTCGCCGCATGATCTTCCGCTGGCATTGGCGAAGTTTTGCCGTGATGGATGGCATCCGAAAGGCGCTCACACTGTTGCAGGAGGGTAAGCAACTCAGCGACGTAGCGTAAGAAATTCACCCGCAGCGCATCCTCGAACGTCAGCGCCTGCGCAGCGTGCCGCTGTGCTAACTGCGCGCTGCGTTGTTGTAGCGTAGCTGCTGCGTTTTTGCGTTTCCCGGTATCATCGCAGCTCAGCCAGGCCTGAACGTCATCCAGCAGCCTCTGCATATCGGCGGGCATCTTCGCGATCGCCTGTAAACGATCGCGTAATTCACCGTTGACAATAACTAACCGCGCCAGCCTGTCATGGAGCGCTTTCCTGGCCTGACGGACCGGCACCGAAAGGGCAAAATCATACGGGATGTGGTGGCTGATGCCCTGCAGGAATTGTAGCGCCAGCGCCAGATGCAGAGGCTCTGACTGCGCGTCGGACTTGCCTGCCAGGGTGTCGGCAATCCGCTGACGCGCGGCCTGCAGCGTCTGCGCTAATTTGCTGTTGAACAGCCCGGATATCCGGACAGGCAGAATGTATCGGTGAATCAGCGCGGCGCAGACGATGCCTATCGTTATCTCCTGTACCCGAATGATGGCAATGTTAAATACCGTGCCAGGGTCTGAGACGGCGGGAAAACCAATCAGACTTGCGGTGTAACCGGCCAGTACAAAGGCATAGGCGCGGGGCGTGCGTTCAAGCAGGGATAAACAGAGGCAGAAGGAGATCCAGCCTGCCAGAATCACGCTGCATAAAATCGGCGTATTCACAAACATGGGCACAATCAACACCGTGGCCCCCGCGCCGGCCACGGTCCCTGCCAGGCGATACAGGCACCTGCTCAAAGACGCGCCCACCGACGTTTGCGAAACGATATAGACGGTGATGATGGCCCATGAAGGCCGTTCAAGGCCAATCGCCAGGGCAATGTAATACGCGAGCATCGCTGCGACAAAACTCCTGATGGAATAGAGTAGCGCATGGGCGTCGCTCAGTAGCGCGGGAGAGGCCATGCGGCCTGACCAACGGCTTATCGCCTGCAAAACGCGGCGGTGATGGGGAGTTAATTTGCTCATGCCGGGAATTATTCCCGCTTTGCGCTTGTCCTTAAATACTCTATTCTATCAAAAAATACCTAAATGTTGCCAATAAGATGTCATCCAGACTTGCCCATACCCTGTTTGATCCCGATAGCACGCCGGGCCCGGCCGTCGCGCGGCATATTGATTTCGTTGATTATGCAGCAGAAGTGCCGGTGCATACGCACCGCAAGGGACAACTGATCGTGGCCCGCTATGGGGCGGTGATTTGTCGCGCGGAAAACGATATCTGGATAGTGCCGCCAGATTGCGCGGTGTGGATCCCCGGCGGGATCCCCCATAGCGCCAAAGCGACCTGGAATGCGCATCTCAACTATTTGTTTATTGAACCCGGCGCCGCCGCGCTGCCGGAGAAATGCTGCACGCTGGCGATTTCTCCGCTGATTAAAGAGTTAGTTGATCGCTTGACGCATGAGGACGTTGATTACCCGGCGCAGAGCCATGTCGGCAGGCTGACCAGAGTGACGCTCGATGAACTGGCCACCATGCCGCAGCAGAAATTGAGTCTGCCGGTTTCGGCGCACCCGAAGATCCGCGCCATGGCTGATGCGCTGGTTAGCCACCCGGAGGATCGAAGCACGTTTAAAGTCTGGGCGAAACGGCTGGCGCTCAGCGAGCGTTCATTAGCACGCCTGATGCTGCGCGAAACCGGGTTGACCTTCGGACGATGGCGTCAGCAACTGCATTTGATTATTGCCCTTCGGGAGCTGGCAAGCGGGGTATCGGTGCAAAACGTCGCGGCTAATCTGGGGTATGAGTCGGTAAACGCTTTTATCACCATGTTCAGAAAAACAATGGGCAGCACGCCCGCGCACTATTTTGCCGGTCGAAGAGCGGCAGATCCCTGAGTGATGCACAGGCTGGATACCGAGTAAGGCGCTTAATGCCCGCTTGTGGCCCCCAGGGGATATTCAGCATTGCTCCTGACGAAGCGTAACGACTGTCAAGGCGGTGCCCTCTTCCGTTCCTCTGTCCGCCGGCCAGCAATCCCGCCGTCATCGGTCCGCCATAATGCAGACCTTTACCAATCAGAATGGCAGTACCCAACCCTGACAGGCAGACGATAACCGTAAAAATCACCTGCGGCAGGCCATCGCTGCGAATCGCGCGAATGAACTGCGGCCCCACAGAATAACCCACAGCGAACAAAAACATGTCAAAAAACATCGCCTGCATGACGGTCGGGATGGTGATATGAAACTGTCCAATGAGCAAACCGGCAATCAGCGTGCTGGTGACCACACCCAGACTGAATTTCCCGAACTTCAGTGCCCCAAACCAGAATCCAAGAGCCATCGTCAGATAGACGGCCACTTCAGGATATTGATGAAAAAGAGTCATTATATAATGGGACGGTCATTAAGACGGCTCATGGCCTCCACCACCTGTTGGGTAAAGGCGCCAGCCTGAGTGCTGACACCAAACAAAATGGGAGACTGTAATTTAAATTGTGTAATTGCCTGTTTTTGATATGTTCACTCCAACAA
>NZ_PIBO01000042.1:0-47150 GCF_002806725.1 Raoultella sp. T31 | reverse complement strand
AACAGCACTGGACGCTGTTCTCAACCACCTCGCAAAGACCTACCAGAAAATGGTACTGGTCTACTAGCGCTGATTTTATGGGGATCCCTCAGCGCTTTCGCGACCTTATTTTTTACAACGCCACCGGGATTATTCGGTAACTTTATTTTTCAGCTCTTCCGCACCCTGCCTGGTTTTATCCCAGCCTTTTTCGCTAGCAGATTTGGTTTTATCCCAGCCTTTTTCGCTAGCGGATTTGGTTTTATCCCAACCTTTTTCGGTGGCGGATTTGGTTTTATTCCAACCTTTTTCGGTGGCGGATTTGGTTTTATTCCAGCCTTTTTCCGTCCCTTCTTTGGTCTTATCCCAACCCTTCTCCGTGCCTTCTTTGGTCTTATGCCAGGCTTTTTGAGCGTCTTCGCTTACCTGGCTGCTCACGCTGTCGCTTTTACCTTGCGCCGCGTGTTCGGATTTCAGCTTCAGCTCCTTGCCCTCGTTCTGGGCCTGGTGCAGTTTTTCTTTCGCCGTATTCGCCCCTTCATGGGCCGCCGCGACGGTATCATCAGTTGCGTGTGTTGTCGCAGCAAAAACAGGAGCTGCTACCAGAATCGCAGATAACGCAATCATTGCTTTTTTCATCATTTCCTCTCTAACGTGCTTAATGTTATGAGTCATCAACAGCATGGCATAACATTCCGGTCATGGCATTAGGGATAGTTCTTAAAACCAGAACCGTCTTCTTTTCCCCGTTTTCAGGCTAACTGTCACCCTGATCAGGATACGCCAGAATATTCCGCTAAGTTGTTACAACTTATGAAATTTGTTTTTCATATACCTGCCGTTTATTTTTATACGCGAATACTTATCAAAATCATTATAGTTATAAGTAAGCGACGGAACTCAAATTATGGCAAGAAAATCAGTAAGTTCGATCATTCTTACTGGGTTAATCTCGATCCCCGTTATCAGCCACGCAACGCAATATCCCCTCACGGTCACCGATCTCGATGGCCGCCAGATAACGCTCCAGCACGAACCCCAGCGCATCATCCTGCAGGACGGGCGGGATCTTATGTCGTTGGCGCTGCTGGACCGGGACAACCCGTTTAAACGCGTTGTGGCCTGGAACAATCTGGCGAAAAAAC
Organism: Raoultella sp. T31; assembly: GCF_002806725.1. NCBI lineage: Bacteria > Pseudomonadati > Pseudomonadota > Gammaproteobacteria > Enterobacterales > Enterobacteriaceae > Klebsiella > Raoultella sp. T31. The sequence goes on along the minus strand of NZ_PIBO01000042.1, from coordinate 46,026 downwards.
AGGACGTGGCGACCTGGAAAATGCTGCAACAGAAGTGGCCGCAGTCAGCGGCGATTCTCGATATGGGCTTTAGTGACAAGGGCAACGTTGACCTGGAAAGCGTGCTCTCCCGCCAGCCCGACCTGATGATTGCCCAGCTGCGCGCGAAGCCAGCGCTAACCGAAAGCGGGGTTATCAGCAAACTTAGCGCGCTGAATATTCCGGTGTTATTTGTCGATTATGAGGTCAATCCTGCCCGCGATACCGCTCCCAGCATCGATCTGTTAGGCCAGGTGCTCAACCGCGAGAGCAACGCCAAAGCCTATACCGATTTCTATCGCCAACACCTGCAGGCTATCGAACAGAAAACGGCCACTATCGCCCCGAAAGCCACGGTCTTTGTCGAAGCGATCGCCGGCAATAGCGATGCCTGCTGCTTTACCCACGGACACAGCGGTTGGGGGGGACTGGTGGAAGCCGTCGGCGCCACCAATATTGGCTCGCAGGTCCTGCCCGGCGCCTCCGGTTTCGTAGCGCTGGAAAAAATTATCAGCATGAAGCCCGATGCCTACATCATGACCGGTTCGAAACGCGGCAACAGCCAGGTCCTGCCGTTAGGCTATCAGGTCAGCCAGCAGGAGGTTAATGCCCAGGGCGAGGCGCTGCTGGCACGAACCGGCGTCAGCGATATCCCGGCGGTAAAAGCGCAGCGGGCCTACGGGGTTTACCACCATTTCTACAACCATCCGTGGAATATCGTCGGCATGGAGTATCTGGCAAAAGATATCTACCCGCAGGCGTTTACCGCGCTGAATCCCGATGAGACCTATCACGAGATCGTGCGTCGCTTCACCTCCCTGCCGGACCTGCCGTTCGTCTTTTCCTGGAAACAGGGTGAATAATCGACATGAGTTCGACGACTGAATCCGATATCCACACGCTGAACGCTGGCCCCGACAGCGCCATGACGCACTACCGTCGCATTCTGCGCCGCCGTGTCGTCTTGCTGTTGCTGTTGCTGCTGCTGATCGTTGCCTCGCTGCTACTCGACTTTGTGCTCGGACCGTCAGGCATGTCGCTGCATACCCTGTGGCAAACCCTGACGGATCCCGGCAGCGCAGCGGCCGGAACGCGGGTGATTGTCTGGGATATTCGTATGCCCTACGCGCTGATGGCGGTGGTGGTTGGCCTTGCGCTGGGGCTGGCTGGCGCCGAGATGCAAACTATCCTCAATAATCCGCTCGCCAGCCCTTTTACCCTCGGCGTCTCCTCGGCGGCGGCGTTCGGCGCGGCGCTGGCTATCGTGCTGGGGATTGGGATTCCCGGCATTCCCGGCCAGTGGTTTACCTCCGCTAACGCGTTTCTGTTTGCCCTGCTGGCCGCCCTGCTGCTGGACGGCGTAACCCGCTGGACCCAGGTCGCCACTTCCGGGGTCATCTTATTTGGTATCGCGCTGGTATTTACCTTTAACGCCCTGGTGTCGATGCTGCAATTTGTTGCCAACGAGGACACGCTGCAGGGGCTGGTATTCTGGACTATGGGCAGTATCGATCGCGCCTCATGGCAAAAGGTGGGGATTCTGTTTGCCGTCCTGGCGGTCGTGATGCCGCTTTCCATGCTCAATGCCTGGAAGCTGACCGCGCTGCGCCTCGGCGAAGACCGGGCTATCAGCTTTGGCATCAACGTCCGTCGCCTGCGTCTGACCACGCTGTTGCGAATCAGCATCCTGTCGGCGCTGTCGGTGGCCTTCGTTGGCCCAATCGGCTTTATTGGCCTCGTCGCGCCGCATATCGCACGCCTGGTTTTTGGTGAGGATCACCGCTTTTATCTGCCCGCCAGCGCCTTGACTGGCGCCCTGGTGCTATCACTGGCCTCGGTGGCGTCGAAAAATTTGCTGCCTGGGGCGATAATCCCGGTGGGGATCGTCACCTCGCTGGTCGGCGTTCCTTTCTTCCTGAGTATTATTTTACGCCATCGGGGGAACGTATGAGCCTGCACACCTCGACGGAATCAGGGCTGGCGCTCGGTCATTTCAACGCCGGTTATCCGAAACGTCAGGTCATTCACGATCTGACTGTCCCCCATCTGCCGCGCGGCAAAATCACCGCGCTTCTCGGCCCCAACGGTAGCGGAAAATCCACGCTGATGCGGGCGATGGCCGGCCTTGGCCCGTCGACGGGGGAATTGTCGCTGGCCGGGGAAAACCTGCTGACGCTACCGTTCGCCAGGCGCGCGGAAAAAGTGGTCTATCTGCCGCAAACGCTGCCTGCGGGCGTGCATCTGCACGTACTGGAGTCGATTATCGTCGCCCGACACGCTGCCGGCGGCGTACGTGCAGATAGTGAGGAGGAAGTGATGTCCCTGCTGCGCCAGTTAGGCATAGCGCATCTGGCGTTACGCTACCTCGACCAGCTCTCCGGCGGGCAAAAACAGCTCGTCGGCCTGGCCCAGTCGCTTATCCGCCAGCCGTCATTACTGCTGCTGGATGAGCCGCTCAGCGCGCTGGATTTGAACTATCAGTTTCACGTGATGGACCTGGTTCGCCGGGAGACCCGGCGGCGCAATATCATCACCCTGGTCGTGGTGCATGATATTAATATTGCCCTGCGCCATGCCGATCATGTGCTGATGCTAAAGGAAGGCCGACTGCTGGCCGACGGCGCGCCGTCGCAGGTGATTACCCCGGAGATACTCGCGACGGTCTATGGCGTGCGCGGACGGATTGAGCCCTGCTCACAGGGGATCATGCAGGTGATTATCGACGGCCTGGCGGAGTGAGAATAAGACGCCGTCCGGGTAAACAACGATGCCCGGTCGGCGCCGGATTCACGGCGTTGGCAAACTCAACGTTAACCTCCGGGATACAAACAGGCTTTCGTTCATTGCCAGCCGCATCATGCTCATCCCGGCGTGCCCCCCTCTCCGCTAACGCCGGGAACGATGCTCCCCGCTCCCGCTGTGCCGTTTTTTTGCCCGGCTTCTCACTTTATCGATCGCGGCGTTTCGTTCATCATCAGGCTATGCTTAAATAAGCTAAACCGGTTTAATTAAGTTTAGCATTGAGGTAGAAACAGTATGAATGCAAAAGTATGGGTACTTGGCGATGCGGTGGTGGACCTGCTGCCGGAAAGCGGCGGTCGCCTGTTGCAGTGCCCCGGCGGCGCGCCGGCCAATGTGGCGGTAGGCGTCGCCCGCCTGGGCGGCAACAGCGGGTTTATCGGCCGCGTCGGCGACGATCCCTTTGGGCGTTTTATGCAGCAAACTCTGCGCCAGGAACAGGTGGATATCCGCTACATGCACGCTGACCCGCAGCACCGGACGTCTACCGTGGTGGTCGATCTCGACGGCGAGGGGGAGAGAACCTTTACCTTTATGGTGCGCCCCAGCGCGGACCTGTTTTTACAGCCGGAAGACCTGCCGTCCTTCGCCGCCAACGAATGGCTGCACGTCTGCTCCATCGCGCTCAGCGCCGAACCCAGCCGCAGCACCACCTTCGCGGCGATGGAGAGAATCAAATTAGCCGGCGGCCGGGTCAGCTTTGACCCCAATATTCGCGCGGATCTCTGGCAGGATCCGGAGCTGCTGCGCACCTGTCTCGACCGCGCGCTGCGTCTGGCGAACGTGGTGAAGCTGTCCGAAGAAGAGCTGGCGCTGATCGGCGGCAGCGATGATGTCTCCGCGGGGATAGCCACCCTGACCCGGCGCTATCAGCCAGAACTCCTGCTGGTCACTCAGGGCAAAGCCGGCGTGCTCGCCGCTTTTCAGCAACAGTTCACCCACTTCCCCGCCCAGCCGGTGGTCAGCGTCGATACCACCGGCGCAGGCGATGCATTTGTCGCCGGGCTGCTTGCCAGCCTTGCCGCTAAGGGAATGCCCGCGGATCTCGCGGCGCTGGAACCGGCAATTATGCAGGCACAAACCTGCGGGGCGCTGGCCACTACCGCCAAAGGGGCGATGACCGCCCTGCCCTACCAGCACGATCTGCATCACTCATTTTGATCCTTTCGGGCTGCTCCGGCAGCCCACTTTGTTGCATCCATCACATTTATTAAATCGGTTTAGCAATTTCTATTTCCAGATGTTAAAGGTCATGTTTAACATAGCACCTAAACCGGTTTAGCAAAAAACACAACTCTGTCAATTTTACGTTTGGGATGCGACTAACATGTATAAAAAAAGCACACTTGCGGTTCTTATTACTTTGCTAACCGGCGCGGCCTCGGCTCATGCGCAAACGGATCTGAGTAGTATAGAAACCCGTTTGATGGCACTGGAGAAACGCCTGCAGGATGCAGAAAACCGGGCTCAAAGCGCAGAAAACCGCGCCGAGTCGGCAGAGAAAAAAGTCCAGCAGCTCACCACGCAGCAGCAAAAAACGCAGGACACAACCCAGCAAGTCGTTCAACGCACCGCGAAGCTGGAGAAAAAAGCCGACGAGAAAAGCGGGTTTGAGTTCCACGGCTACGCCCGTTCCGGCGTCATCATGAATGACTCCGCCGCCAGTACCAAATCCGGCGCCTACATGACGCCTGCCGGGGAAACCGGCGGAGCCATCGGCCGTCTGGGGAATCAGGCCGACACCTATGTCGAAATGAACCTTGAACATAAGCAGACGCTGGATAACGGGGCAACGACGCGCTTCAAAGTGATGGTGGCCGACGGCCAAACCACCTATAACGACTGGACGGCAAGCAGCAGCGATTTGAACGTGCGCCAGGCTTTCGTCGAACTGGGTAATCTGCCCACCTTCGAGGGCCCCTTCAAAGGTTCGACCCTGTGGGCCGGGAAACGCTTCGACCGCGACAACTTTGATATTCACTGGATAGACTCCGACGTGGTCTTCCTCGCCGGGACCGGCGGCGGTATTTATGACGTGAAGTGGAACGACAGCCTGCGGAGTAACTTCTCGTTATATGGGCGCAACTTCGGTGATATTGCTGATTCCAGCAATAGTGTGCAGAACTACATCCTCAGCATGAACAACTTCATCGGCCCGGTGCAGGTGATGGTCAGCGGGATGCGGGCGAAAGATAATGACGAGCGTAAAGATACCAACGGTAATCTGGTCAAAGGCGATGCGGCCAATACCGGGGTGCATACGCTGCTCGGTTTGCACAACGACAGCTTTTACGGCCTGCGTGAAGGGCTCAGCAAAACGGCTCTGCTCTATGGCCACGGGCTAGGCGCAGAAGTGAAAGGCGTGGGTTCCGACGGCGCGCTGCGCCCGGGAGCAAACACCTGGCGCTTCGCCAGCTACGGCACCACGCCGCTGAGCAAGAACTGGTTTATCGCCCCGGCGGTGCTGGCGCAGAGCAGTAAAGATCGCTATGTCGATGGCGACAGCTACCAGTGGGCGACGCTCAACCTGCGTCTGATTCAGGAGATCACTCAGAACTTCGCCCTCGCTTACGAAGGCAGCTATCAGTACATGGATCTCAAACCCGAAGGCTACAACGACCGCCATGCGGTGAACGGTAGCTTCTATAAACTCACCTTCGCCCCTACCTTTAAGGTCGGTAGCATCGGTGATTTCTTCAGCCGTCCGGAGATCCGCCTCTACACCTCGTGGATGGACTGGAGCAAAAAACTGGATAATTACGCCAACGATGACGCTTTAGGCAGCAACGGTTTTAAATCGGGCGGCGAATGGTCGTTCGGTATGCAAATGGAGACCTGGTTCTGACGGCTAGCGTCTGACGCCAGAAAAACCGGGGCGGCGGCGAGTCGGCCAGCGCCCCGGACACAATAACGACGCAGAAACTGCTCCCCCGTGCACACGGGACCACAACACGAAAATCATTACGCATTCAGAGGGTACTATGGATTTTGAACAGATTTCCCGCTCGCTGCTTCCGCTTCTGGGAGGCAAGGAAAACATTGCCAGCGCCGCGCACTGCGCCACGCGCCTGCGTCTGGTACTGGTCGATGATGCGCTCGCCGACCAGCAGGCTATCGGCAAAATTGAAGGCGTAAAAGGATGTTTTCGCAACGCCGGACAGATGCAGATTATTTTTGGCACCGGGGTCGTAAACAAAGTTTACGCCGCCTTTATTCAGGCCGCCGGCATCGGCGAATCCAGCAAATCGGAAGCCGCCGACATCGCGGCGAAAAAGCTTAATCCGTTCCAGCGTATCGCTCGCCTGCTGTCGAACATCTTCGTACCGATCATTCCGGCCATCGTCGCCTCCGGCCTGCTGATGGGCCTGCTCGGCATGGTCAAAACCTACGGCTGGGTCGATCCGGGCAACGCTATCTACATCATGCTGGATATGTGCAGTTCGGCGGCGTTTATTATTCTGCCGATCCTGATTGGCTTTACCGCCGCCCGCGAATTCGGCGGTAACCCCTATCTCGGCGCGACGCTCGGCGGCATTCTGACCCACCCGGCGCTGACCAACGCCTGGGGCGTGGCCGCCGGTTTCCATACCATGAACTTCTTCGGCCTCGAGATCGCCATGATCGGCTATCAGGGAACGGTGTTCCCGGTGCTGCTGGCGGTGTGGTTTATGAGCATCGTTGAGAAGCAGCTGCGCCGCGTGATCCCCGATGCGCTGGACCTGATCCTGACGCCGTTCCTGACGGTGATTATTTCCGGTTTTATCGCCCTGCTGATTATCGGCCCGGCGGGTCGCGCGCTGGGTGACGGCATTTCATTCATTCTCAGCACCCTGATTAGCCACGCCGGCTGGCTGGCCGGACTGCTGTTTGGCGGTCTCTATTCGGTTATTGTGATCACCGGTATTCACCACAGCTTCCACGCCATCGAAGCGGGCCTGCTGGGCAATCCGTCCATCGGCGTCAACTTCCTGCTGCCGATTTGGGCAATGGCCAACGTCGCCCAGGGCGGGGCCTGTCTGGCGGTGTGGTTTAAAACCAAAGATGTCAAAATCAAAGCCATTGCCCTGCCGTCGGCGTTTTCCGCTATGCTGGGCATCACCGAAGCGGCGATTTTTGGTATCAACTTACGCTTTATGAAGCCGTTTATCGCCGCGCTGATCGGCGGGGCGGCGGGCGGCGCGTGGGTCGTCTCCATGCACGTCTACATGACCGCGGTGGGCCTGACGGCGATTCCCGGTATGGCTATCGTGCAGGCCAGCTCGCTGCTGAACTACATTATCGGGATGGTCATCGCCTTCGGCGTTGCCTTTATCGTCTCCCTGCTGCTGAAATACAAAACGGACGCGGAATAATGTCACTTCCATCACGCCTGCCTGCAATTTTGCAGGCCGTTATGCAGGGCCAGCCGCGCGCGCTGGCCGATAGTCACTATCCTCGCTGGCACCATGCGCCGGTCACCGGGCTAATGAACGACCCCAACGGCTTTGTCGAATTTGCCGGGCGCTATCACCTGTTCTATCAGTGGAACCCGCTCGCCTGCGACCATAAGTTCAAATGCTGGGGGCACTGGAGTTCTGCCGATCTGCTGCACTGGCGGCATGAACCGATTGCGCTGATGCCGGACGAGGAGTATGACCGCAACGGCTGCTACTCAGGCAGCGCGGTGGATAATCACGGGGCGCTGACCCTGTGCTATACCGGCAACGTCAAGTTTGCCGACGGCAGCCGAACCGCCTGGCAGTGCCTGGCGACGGAAAATGCCGACGGCACCTTCAGCAAGCTGGGGCCGGTCCTGCCGCTGCCGGAGGGCTATACCGGCCACGTGCGCGACCCGAAAGTGTGGCGGCATGAAGGCCGCTGGTACATGGTTTTGGGCGCCCAGAATCGACAAGAACGCGGCAAGGTGCTGCTGTTTAGCTCTGTGGATCTCCATCAATGGATCAACGAAGGCGAAATCGCCGGCGCCGGCATCAACGGACTGCACGATGCCGGTTACATGTGGGAGTGTCCGGACCTGTTCCCGCTCGCCGACCAGCATATTCTGATTTGCTGCCCGCAGGGGATAGCCCGCGAGAAAGAGCGCTACCTCAACAGCTATCCGGCGGTGTGGATGGCCGGCAGCTTCGACTACGCCAGCGCCGCCTTCACGCACGGCGCGTTGCACGAACTGGATGCCGGGTTTGAGTTCTACGCCCCGCAAACCATGCAGACCAGCGATGGCCGTCGGCTGCTGGTCGGCTGGATGGGCGTACCGGACGGCGAGGAGATGCGCCAGCCGACGCGAGCCCACGGCTGGATCCACCAGATGACCTGCCTGCGCGAACTGGCGTGGGTGGACGGCAAACTCTTTCAGCGCCCGCTGCGCGAACTGAGCGCCCTGCGCGGCGAAGCCCGCGGCTGGCAGGGCAACGTTCTGCCGCTGGCGCCGCTGGAAATCGCCCTCGATACCGCCGGTGACGACGCGTTAAGTCTCGATTTCGGCGGCGCGTTAACCCTTGAGCGCGACGGTAGCGGAATCCGCCTGGCGCGACGCAGCCTCGCCAACGACGAGATGCTCTATCGTTACTGGCGCGGCGAAGTCCGCTCGCTGCGGATTTTTATCGACCGCTCGAGCGTGGAGATTTTCATTAACGATGGCGAAGGGGTCATGAGCAGCCGCCTGTTCCCGGACTATCCCGCACAGCTGGTTTTCAGCGGCGCGACGCCGGCAACATTCTGCTACTGGCCGCTGGAGCCATGCATGGTAGAATAAGCGTTTTGCTTTCAGGCGCATGTTGTTGTGATGAAAACCAAACGCGTTACCATTAAAGATATCGCTGAACTGGCTGGCGTGTCGAAAGCGACCGCCAGCCTGGTGCTGAACGGTCGTGGCAAAGAGCTACGCGTGGCGCAGGAAACGCGCGAGCGCGTGCAGGCTATCGCCCGCGAACAACATTATCAGCCCAGTATCCACGCCCGCTTGCTGCGCGATAACCGCAGCCACACCATCGGCCTGGTGGTGCCTGAAATCACCAACTACGGATTTGCCGTCTTCTCTCATGAGCTGGAAATGCTCTGCCGCGAGGCGGGCGTTCAACTGCTTATCTCCTGTACCGACGAAAACCCCGGTCAGGAGAGCATGGTGGTCAATAATATGATTGCCCGCCAGGTTGACGGGCTGATCGTCGCCTCCTGTATGCATAACGACGCCGATTACCGCAAGCTCAGCGAACAGCTGCCGGTGGTGCTGTTTGACCGCTGCCCCAGCGACAGCACGCTGCCGCTGGTGATGACCGACTCCATCAGCCCGACGGCGGATCTGATTTCCCGCATTGCGCCTTCGCATCGCGATGAGTTCTGGTTTCTCGGCGGGCAGCCGCGCCTGTCGCCCTCCCGCGATCGCCTCGCCGGGTTTACCCAGGGGCTGACAAACGCCGGGGTCGAACTGCGTCCCGAGTGGGTGATTAACGGCAACTATCACCCGAGCTCCGGCTATGAGATGTTCGCCGCGCTCTGCGCGCGTCTCGGACGGCCGCCGAAGGCGCTGTTCACCGCCGCCTGCGGTCTGCTGGAAGGGGTGCTGCGCTATATGAGCCAGCATCATCTGCTGGATTCCGATATCCACCTGGCCAGTTTCGACGATCACTACCTTTATGATTCACTGTCGCTGCGTATCGATACCGTGCAGCAGGACAATCGCCAGCTGGCCTGGCACTGCTATGATCTGATAAGCCAGCTGATCGACGGCAATACGCCAGAGCCGCTACAGCGCTACCTGCCCGCGACGTTGCAGATTCGGCATCGCTGACGCATTAACGCGGGGCTTAGCTTAACGCCTCGTTGCGTAACCAGCTCTGCAACAGTTTGCCGTTTGGCGTCATCTCGCTGTCCTGCCGCACGCAGAGGTAGTAATCCCGACCATCATCGATCGCCGCATCGAAGATTTTCACCAGCTCGCCGCTCTTCAGGTAGGGGGCTATTAGCGGCTCGCGCATCAGCGCGCAGCCCAGCCCCGCCTGTACGCCCGCCAGGGTCAGCAGGCCATCCTCAAATAGCGCTCCCGTCGAGCGCGGCGGACGCTTAACCCCCTGCTGCACAAACCACTGATTCCATGTCGTGCGCTCCTCGTCGTGCAGCAGCGGCATCTGCAAGAGCTGCTCCGGGGTATCAATATGCCCGTGCAGGCGCAGAAAAGCCTGACTGCATACCGGCACCATTTTTCCGGAAATCAGTTTTTCGCTTTGATAGCCCGTCCAGTGGCCGTTGCCAAAGCGGATCGACATATCGGAGGCGTCGCTGAGGTAGTTACGGTGGTTGGCGTAAACCACGTTGATTTCGGTATGCGGATTGGCATGGACGAACGACGACAGGCGGGGAATAAACCAGCCCATGCCAAACAGCGGGATCAGGCTGATCGTCACCTGCTGGGTTTGCACCTGCTCGACCAGATGTTCGGTGGCCTGGCGCAGCACGTTAAACGCCGCACGAATAGAGCGGTAATACTCCCGCCCCTGCTGGCTGAGGGTCAGCCGCCGCCCCTGGCGTTCGGTGAGCGGAATCTGCAAATAGCCTTCCAGCACCTTCAGCTGATGGCTTACCGCCGAGGGCGAAATCGCCAGCTCCTGCGCCGCCAGGGTCACGCTGCCCAGCCGCGCGATCGCCTCGAAGGCGCGCACCGCCCGCAGCGGCGGATCGTTGGCTAACGTACTTTCCGACCAGCTAACCGGCCCCTGCAATTGTTCTGTTTTTTTCATATATTGATTTTCTTAGCGTATTTCGCTACCTGACGCATTACTTAATAATATTAAAAATCATAAAGATAGTTAACTACGCATTTATAATAAGAAAGAATATATGCGTATTTTACAATTTAATTCATTTGTTGGATGGTAGCTGTCATTCGAGCATCTTGTCGGAAGAATCAGTTGGACACACTCATACAACAAATTATCAACGGGGTCATGCTCGGCAGCATCTACGCCCTGATCGCGCTCGGCTACACCATGGTGTACGGCATCCTGCGCATTATTAACTTTGCCCACGGCGATATTCTGATGGTCGGCGCGTTAACCACCCTTTCCGGGATGAACGCGCTGAATGCCCATTTCCCCACTCTGCCGCCGCTGGCGCAGCTCGGACTGGCGCTGCTGCTGGCCATGGCGGTGTGCGCCCTGCTGGCGATGGCGGTCGAACGCTTTGCCTACCGCCGCCTGCGCAACGCCCCGCGCCTCGCGCCGCTGATCTCCGGGATCGGCGTCTCGGTGCTGCTGCAAACCGTGGCGATGATCGTCTGGTCGCGCAATCCGCTGATGTTCCCGCAGATCCTGCCGATGGACCCGATCGCCGTGACCCAGAGGAGCGCTGCGCATCCTCCGGCGCTCGTGACCGTCACCGGTATCGTCACCGTCGCGCTGGCGTTTGCCGTGATGCTCGGCCTGTGGCTGCTGGTGGAGTTCACCCGCTTAGGCCGGGGGATGCGCGCAGTGGCGGAAAACCCGCGCATCGCCACGCTGATGGGCGTCAATCCCAACGCCATTATTACCCTCACCTTTGCCATCGGCGGCGTATTCGCCGCGCTGGCTGGGGTGATGATGGCCAGCAATTACGGCAGCGCTGGCTTCTCCATGGGCTTTCTGCCGGGGATTAAAGCCTTTACCGCCGCGGTGCTCGGCGGCATCGGCAATATTCGCGGCGCGATGGTCGGCGGCCTGTTGCTGGGCCTGATCGAATCCCTCGGGGCCGGCTATCTCGGCGACCTGACCCACGGCGTCTTTGGCAGCAACTATCAGGATATCTTCGCCTTTATGGTGCTGATCCTGGTGCTGGTCTTCCGCCCTGCCGGTTTACTCGGCGAGCGCGTTGCGCACCGGGCTTAGGAGAAAATCATGACAACGGTACAACTCGACACGCCTATCGCCTCCCGCCGCTTCTGGTCCGGGATGACCCTGTTCATCTGCGCTCTGCTGGTGGCGCCAATGGTCGCCAGCCAGCTCGGCGGCAACTACTGGGTGCGGGTCATCGACTTCGCCCTGCTGTATATCATGCTGGCGCTGGGGCTGAATATTGTGGTCGGCTACACCGGTCTGCTGGACATGGGCTTTATCGCCTTCTACGCCGTCGGCGCCTATCTGGCGGCACTGCTGGCCTCCCCGCATCTGCTGGAGGTTTTCCCGCTGTTGCAAACCTGGTTTCCCGACGGCCTGCATACCTCATGGCTGGTGATTATTCCGCTTGCCGCGCTGGTGGCAGCGGGCTGCGGTATCGTGCTGGGCGCGCCGACGCTGAAACTGCGCGGCGACTATCTGGCCATCGTCACCCTCGGGTTCGGCGAAATTATCCGCATCCTGATGCGTAACCTTGACCGTCCGGTCAATATCACCAACGGCGCAAAAGGCATCTCCGGGGTCGATTCGCTGAATCTGTTCGGGCTGAAGTTTAGCGGCGTCTATCACTGGTTTGGTTTTAAAGTCCCGGCGCTGTGGCTGTGGTACTACCTGCTGATGCTGGTGATTGTGGCAATTATTTTTGTCTGCCTGCGGCTACAGCACTCGCGCATTGGCCGCGCCTGGCATGCCATCCGCGAGGATGAAGACGTCGCCCGCGCGATGGGCATCAACCTGCGTAACTACAAGCTGTTGGCCTTCGCTATCGGCGCTTCCTTCGGCGGCGTGGCGGGGGCGCTGTTCGGCGCGTTCCAGGGGTTTGTCTCCCCGGAATCCTTCACCCTGCAGGAGTCGATCGCGGTGCTGGCGATGGTGGTGCTCGGCGGAATGGGGCATATCCCCGGCGTGATCCTCGGTGCGGTGCTGCTGACCGCGCTGCCGGAGCTGCTGCGCAGCCAGGCGGCGCCGCTACAGCAGGCGCTGTTTGGCGAGGTGCTGATTGACCCGGAAATATTGCGCCAGTTGTTCTACGGCCTGGCGCTGGTGCTGGTCATGCTCCTGCGTCCACAGGGCATCTGGCCCGCGCGTCATCAGGGAGTCAAAGTATGAGCCTGTTAAGCGTACGTCATATGTCAAAGCGCTTCGGCGGCCTGACGGCGGTCGATAACGTCTCGTTGACCATCAACGAAGGCGAAATTTACGGCCTGATTGGACCAAACGGCGCGGGGAAAACCACCTGCTTTAACCTGATAACCGGGCTCTATCCGGCGGACAGCGGCGAGTTCGCTATCGCCGGGCAGCCCTACTTCCCGAAAAATATCGAGAAGGTCACCGCCGCTGGTATCGCCCGCACCTTCCAGAACGTGCGCTTGTTTAACGAGATGTCGGTGCTGGAAAACGTGATGGTCGGCCGCCATGTGCGCACCCGCAACGGTCTGTGGGCCGCGCTCTCCCGCCATAAACGCGCCCGCGCCGAAGAGGCGCAGACCCGCGAGCTGGCGTGGCACTGGCTGGACTACACCGGTATCGCGCAGTTCGCCCACTACCGCGCCTGCGACCTCGCCTACGGCCACCAGCGGCGGCTGGAAATTGCCCGCGCGCTGGCGACCGATCCGCGCCTGCTGGCGCTGGATGAACCGGCGGCCGGGATGAACGCCGCCGAGAAGATGGCGCTGGGCGAACTGCTGCTGCGCATCCGCGACGACGGCAAAACCCTGCTGATGATTGAGCACGACGTCAAACTGGTGATGGGCATCTGCGATCGCCTGATGGTACTGGATTACGGCAAAACGCTGACCAGCGGAACGCCGGAGACCGTGCGCCGCGATCCAGCGGTGATCGCCGCCTGGCTTGGAGGGAATGCCCATGTCTGATCTGTTAACCGTCACCGGCCTCGGCGTGCACTACGGTGGTATCCAGGCGGTGCGCGATGTCTCATTCAGCGTTAAAGCGGGTGAGCAGACGACGTTAATCGGCGCCAATGGCGCGGGCAAAAGTTCCACCGTGCGCGCCATTACCGGGCTGGAGCCTTTTAGCGGCGAGATTATTTTCAACGGTAAACCGCTGCGGCGACGCAAAGCGGAGTCGCTGCTGCGCGAAGGGCTGGTGATGGTACCGGAAGGCCGCGGCATCTTTACCCGCATGACGGTGCTGGAAAACCTGCAAATGGGCGCCTGGCTGCGTCGCGATAGCGCGGCGGTCCGACAGGAGATGGACGAAATCTTCGCCAACTTCCCGCGCCTTGCTGAACGCCAGCATCAGTTGGCCGGGCTGCTTTCCGGCGGCGAACAGCAGCTGCTGGCGCTCAACCGCGCCCTGCTCAGCCAGCCGCGTCTGCTGATCCTTGATGAGCCGTCAATGGGCCTGGCGCCGCTGATGGTCGAGAACGTTTTCCGTGTGATAGCCACTCTCCGTCAGCGCGGCGTGGCGCTACTGCTGATTGAGCAGAACGCGCGCCTGGCGCTGGAAGCCACCGACAGCGCGTGGGTGATGGACAGCGGCAGCATTGTCGAGCGCGGTGCCTCGCAGGCGCTGCTGGCCGACGACCGTATTGCACAGATTTATTTGGGCGAGATACCCGCCTGACACACTAACCAGCCTCAGGGAAAAACAATGAAAACAGTCAAAATCAGTGCGCTCAGCGCCGCTATTCTGCTCAGTGGCTTTGCCTCATCCGCCGCCTGGTCTGCGGCCAGCGAAACCGTCATTATCGGCCTGGCGGGTCCGCTGACCGGTCCTTCCGCCCGTATCGGTAAGGATCTGGAAAACGGCGCGCAGCTGGCGATTGATGATATCAACCAGCAGCATCCGACCATCGGCGGCAAGGCGGTGACCTTCAAACTGCAATCGGAAGACGATCAGTCCGATCCGCGTACCGCGGTTGCCGTTGCCCAGCGTCTGGTGGACAGCGGCGTCGCCGGCGTCGTCGGTCACTGGAATACCGGCACCAGCATTCCCGCCGCACGGGTTTACCACGATGCCGGCATCGCCCAGGTAGCCCCGGTCGCCACCGGACACGCCTATACCAGACAGGGCTTTGACACCAGCTTCCGCGTGATGGGCCACGACGATGACGGCGGCCAGTTTGCCGGACAGTACGCGGTGCAAACTCTGAAGGCGAAACGCATCGCGGTGATCGATGACCGTACCGCTTTTGGTCAGGGGCTGGCGGACGAGTTTATTAAGTCGCTGGAAGCACAGGGCGTGAAAATTGTTGACCGTCAGTATGTTGACGACAAAACGGTCGACTTCAGCGCCGTGCTGACCGCAATCCGCAGCAAAAACGCCGATCTGATTTTCTTCGGCGGCGTCGATAGCCAGGCCGCTCCGCTGGCGCGGCGGATCAAACAGCTGGGGATGAACGCCACCCTGATGGGCGCCGGCGGTTTCGTCAGCCAGACCTTCCTCCAGCTGGCGCAAAAAGAGGGTGACGGCGTGGTGGCACTGGAGCCGGGCCTGCCGGTCGACCAGATGCCGGGCGGCAAAGCCTTTGAGCAAGCCTACCAGTCGCGCTACCACACCCATATCGAGCTGCACGCGCCGTTCGCCTATGATGCCACCCGCGTACTGGTGGCGGCGATGGAAAAAGCCGACTCCGTCGACCCGACCGACTACCTGCCCGCTCTGCGCGCGATCGACTACTCCGGGGTCACCGGGAAAATCGCCTTTGATAAAGAGGGCAACCTGAAATCGCCAACCTTTACCGTTTACAAAGTCGTCGACGGCAAATGGCAGCCGCAAACCGTACTCGGCGGCGCAACAACGAAGTAACGCAGTGAGGCAATGTGATGAGTGATAATAATGAGCTGGGCATTCTCGCCCGCCGCAAGATTGAAGCCGAAATTATTAAGCCGATTTACGCCATTCTGGTGCGCGAGATAGGCAAGGCTCGCGCCCAGGCGGTCATCGGCGAAGCGATTGAAAACGCCGCCATCGAGGCGGGAAAAGCCTTTGCCAGCCAGGAGCCGGACGGCGCGAACATCCAGAGCTTTGTCGCCCTGCAATATCTGTGGGAAAAGGACAATGCGCTGGAGGTCAAGGTGCTGGACGCCGACGACCAGCAGTATAACTACAACGTTAACCGCTGCCGCTACGCCGAGATGTACCACGAAATGGGCCTCGGCGAGATTGGTCACCTGCTCTCCTGCGCCCGCGACGACAAGTTTATCGTCGGCTACGCCCCGGACGTGGAGTTGACCCGCACCACCACCATTATGCAGGGCGGAAAGTGTTGCGACTTCCGCTATCGCGTGAAGAAGGACAAACCATGATAACCGTCAACGGCGAACGTCTGTGGTCAACGCTCAACGCGATGGCGCGTCTCGGCGCCACGCCTGCGGGCGGCGTCACCCGACTGGCGCTCAGCGAGGAAGACCGGCAGGCACGCGACCTGCTGCGCGAGTGGGCGCGGGAAGCCGGTTTTCCCTGCACAGTCGATAGTATGGGCAATATGTTTATCCGCCGCGCCGGTAAAAATTCGCAGCTGGCCCCGGTGTTGACCGGTTCGCACGTCGATTCCCAGCCGCTCGGCGGCCGCTATGACGGCATTTACGGCGTGCTGGCCGGGCTGGAGGCGCTGCGTACGCTGAACGATCGTGGCATAGAGACCGAACGCGATATCGTGCTGGTCAACTGGACCAACGAGGAAGGGGCGCGCTTTGCCCCGGCGATGCTCGCCTCCGGCGTGTGGGCCGGGCAGTTCAGCGAAGCTTTCGCGCTGGCCCGCGAAGATCGCGACGGCATCAGCGTCGGCGCGGCGCTGGAGGCTATCGGCTACCGCGGCGAACGCCCGGCCGCCGCATTCCCGCTGCATGCCTGTTATGAGGTGCATATCGAACAGGGGCCGATTCTGGAAGAAGAAGGGGTTGATATCGGGCTGGTGGACGCGGCGATGGGCCAACGCTGGTTCAACGTCGCGCTGGAGGGCTTTTCCGCCCACGCGGGCACCACGCCAATGGGCAGTCGCCGCGACGCGCTGACCGCTTTCGCCGAGCTGGCGCTGGCGGTTGAGCAAATCGGCATCGCCCACAATCCCGATGGCCGGGCGACCATCGGCATGGCGCAGGTGATACCGGGATCGCGCAACGTGGTGCCGGGGCGCGTAACCTGCAGCGTGGAATTCCGCCATCCGCAAAGCAGCGCGCTGGAGGCAATGGAACAGGCGTTGCATCGTGCCGCCGCAGAGCTGGCGGCACGCCGCGTGACGGCGACAGTCGAGCGTATTTTCGATTACGCCCCTATCGCCTTTGATGCAGAGTGTCTGGCCCGCAGCCAGCAGGCGGCAAAAGCGCTGGGCTACAGCGCCCGACGTATGGTCTCCGGCGCCGGTCACGATACCTGCTATATCAGCAAGGTCGCGCCCGCCAGCATGATTTTTATCCCCTGTGAGAAAGGGATTAGCCATAACGAGGCGGAAAACATTCTGCCCGCATGGGCAGAAAAAGGGGCCAACGTGTTGCTCAACAGTTTACACCTGGCCGCCGATGAGCCGGAACCGGACGCGGCGTAGAAAGTCATAGAGCCCGCGGCAGCTCAGGCCACGGGCTCTTGCCGGTTAATGCTTCTTGCGGTTACGGCGCATGTCTATCGTCACCGCCGCAACAATAATAATCCCTTTGATAATATCCTGAACGTAAGCGTCGACGCCGACGAAGGTGAAGCCGCTTTTGATTAAACCGAGAATCATCGCGCCAATCAGAGTCCCGGTGATGCGGCCAACGCCGCCCATCAGGCTGCTGCCGCCGATAACGGCCGCGGCGATCGCGTCCAGTTCGTAGGACATCCCCATACTGGACTGCCCGCTGCTGACGCGCGCCGCCAGCACCACTCCGGCCAGCCCCGACAGCGCGCCGGCGATGGTGTAGACGATAACCAGATATTTATTCACATTGATGCCGGACACTTTTGCCGAGGTCATGTTGCCGCCGATGGCGTAAACATATTTACCGTAGCGGGTGTGCTTCAGGGCGATGTGAAACAGGGCGGCAATCACAAAGAAAATAATCACCGGCATCGCCCCCTGACCAATCGACGTAAAGCTGTCGGACAAGAAGCTGATAGGATTTCCCTGGGTGTAATATTGCGCCAGACCGCGGGCGGAAACCATCATCCCGAGGGTGGCGATAAACGGCGGGATCCCGGTGCGGGTGACCAAAAAGCCGTTGGTTAATCCGCAGATCAGCCCGACGCCAATCCCGGCGCAAATGGGAATGACCGCCGGCAGGTTAACCAGCGACGGGAACATCGGCGTCAGGCTATCCGAGGTTTGCGCCAGGCTTGCTGCCACCACGGCGGCAAGGGCAATGACCGAACCGGAGGAGAGGTCAATCCCGGTGGTGATAATGACCTGCGTGACGCCGACGGCGATAATCCCGATAATGGCGACCTGCAGGACGATCAACACCAGGCGGTTGGTATTCATCAGAAAAGACTGGTCGCGGACAAACCAGCCGGCAATTTCAAATGTCAGGGCGATAACCAGCATAACAATAAAGATACCGGTATCTTTCGGCAATTTATGGCGTAAATTACCGAGGAAAGAGGATCGCTCATTTGCCGCGGTTGCGGTTAGTTTCATATTACTCATTCTCTACACCTCAGTGGGATGCCAACGACAAAATGGTTTCCTGATCGGCTTCGTCTTTGTCGAGGATGCCGGTAATACGCCCTTCGTGCATGACCATAACCCGATCGCTCATGCCGAGAATTTCCGGCAGTTCAGAAGAGACCATAATGATCGCGACGCCACGGTTGGCCAGTTCGCTTATCAGATGATAAATTTCAGCTTTCGCCCCCACGTCAATCCCGCGGGTTGGTTCATCAAGAATTAATATTTTCGGCTGCGCCAGCAGCCAGCGGGCAATTAAGACCTTTTGCTGATTACCGCCGCTCAGGTTATTAATAATTTGATCCATGGTCGGGGTTTTAATATTCAGTCGACGGATCTGTTCCATGCAGTCTTCCGCCATCTTCATATGTTTGACGAACCCGCTCTTGCCGATATATTCCGGCATATTGACGATACTCATGTTTTCCATCACCGAGAGCACGAGGAACAGCCCGGACTTTTTGCGATCTTCCGTCAATAGCGCCATCCCTTTCTCAATGGCGACGGAAGGCGAGTCGATCGTCACCGGCTGGCCGTCAATCAACACTTCGCCGCTGTCAAAGCGCTCCATCCCGAACAGGCTCTCCATCACTTCGCTGCGCCCGGCGCCGACCAGACCGGCAACGCCGAGAATTTCTCCGCGGCGGACGCTGAAATTCACCTCCTCGAAATAGCCCTGGCGCGTCAGATTGCGGACCGTTAACACCTCCTCGCCAATCGTATTATTGAATTTCGGGAACAGCTGAGTTAATTCGCGGCCCACCATTTGGGTAATCAGCGACTGACGGGTAAATTCACCCGTCTGCCGACTGCCCACCCAGGTCCCGTCGCGAAAGACGCTAATTTCATCGGTAATCGCGAAAATCTCATCCATTTTGTGGCTGATATAAATAATGGCTTTGCCCTGCTCGCGTAAATCGCGAATGATGGTAAACAGGTGCGCCACTTCGCTTTCCGTCAGCGCCGAGGTGGGTTCATCCATAATGACAATATCCGCGTTCCACGATACCGCTTTGGCTATTTCCACCATTTGCTGGGCGGCAATGCTGAGATCGCCCACCAGCCGGTCGGCGGATAAACGGATATTCAGTTTATTGAGCAGGGTCTGAGTCTGGCGGGTCAGCTGCCGATGGTCGACAAAGCCGTATTTCATCGGCTCGCGCCCCAGCCAGATATTTTCCGCCACCGTCATATGCGGCACCAGGTTCAGCTCCTGGTGGATCATCGAGATCCCCGCGCGCAGCGCATCCATCGTATCCTGGAACTGCACCGGTTCACCCTTCACCCGGATCGCGCCCTTATCGGGACGGTAAATCCCGATAAGGCACTTCATCAGCGTCGACTTTCCCGCACCATTTTCCCCCATCAGGGCGTGCACCGTCCCCGGGCGCACGCGTAATGAGACGTTATCGAGCGCCTTCACGCCAGGAAAGAACTTACTGATACCTTCGGCTTCAAGTGCAAAAGCGTTCATACATCACCCTCCGTACCGCTGAGCCAGAAATGATTATTTTTGATTACGACTGACAAATTCAGACATATTCTGTTTGGTAATCAGCTGGTAAGGGATATCGATGACTTTTTCAACTTTTTCCCCGTGCGCCAGTTTGACGGCCGCATCCACCGCCCCTTCCCCCTGCCCTTTGGCATCCTGGAAAATCGTGGCGATCATCTTGCCGTTTTTCAGCATCTGCAGGGCGTCAGGCGTCCCGTCGACCCCGGCGATCAGAATGTGCTTCGGGTTGCTCCCCAGCGCCTGCAGCGCGCCAATCGCCATTTCATCGTTATTGGAGGCGATCGCCTGAATATCTTCCCCGCTGGTCATCCAGTTACTCACCACATCAACGGCATCGTTACGCATAAACTTCGCCGTCTGCTTCTGGACTATCTTGATATTCGGGTATTTCGCGACGACCTCTTCCACGCCTTTGGTACGGTCGCGGGTGGATTCGTTTGCCAGGTCACCCAGCAGAATCGCCACGTTACCTTTGCCGTTCATCGCCTTCGCCAGCGCTTCCATCTGCAGACGGCCTGCCAGCACCGAATCCGAACCGACGTAGGCCATTTTGTCGGTCAGCGGAACCTGAGGGCGGCGGTTAACGAAGACCAGCGGAATCCCGGCTTTTGTCGCCTGATCGATAATCGGCTTCACGGCATTGGTATCGACCGGGTTGACGATGATGGCATCGACACCCTGGCCAATAAAGTTTTGCACCTGCTGCAACTGCTGCGCGACATCGCCCTTGGCATCCTCAACCTGCGATTTCACTCCCTCTTTTTGCATCTCTTTTTGCATAGCGGTACGCAGGATAGTCAGGAAGTTATCGTCGAAAAGTGCCATCGACACGCCGACGGAGAGATCTTTTGCCATCACCGCGGCGGGCAACATACAGACTAACAAAGAGGCAACAATCGTTTTCTTGATGTTCATAGTTGTTCCTTGGGGTTCAGTGATATGCCAGTTCATCGAGATGAAATGAAAAATTCATTTCGGAAAACATCTTTCTGCTGCCGACCGGTTCGCCAGTCAGAAATCTTTCTTCTGACTGCACTGTTTTGGCACACTTTTATCAGAACCACTTAATTCAGCGGCTTTTTTAATGAGTTATTAAAACAATAGTTCATAAATCATACGATTTGTCGGTCGGTCAATTTCAGATTATTTGTTCCATTAGCAACACATATGAAACTTTTATAATTAAATAACTGAAATGAAAATTTTAAAACCATCTGATAACAGAACTTTGACAGATATCTAACATTGCGGCATAAACGCGCAAAAAATGAGAGGCGCCCAGCAGTTTGCGCACAAGCCGCGGGCCTGCCGCTGGCAATCCGCCAGAGGGGATTACTCACCTGAAGAAAAGGGGTATTTGAAACATCAGCGGCGCTTTCAGGCGTCTGAGCTGCCGCAGACGTTTGCCTGCCCCCCGGACGCGACGGGGAGGATAAAAAAATACGCTGAAGGCCAGCCTGGAGGGGGATGAACCAGGTTGTGCAGCACAAGGCGGCGAGGCGTGTGGACGAGCACAATTCCCCCCCTGAGACGATGAATGCCGGTGGGCTGACGGTTACAAGCGGGCCATTTCACTCAGCCCGGGCCACTGAAACGCAAAACAGCGCCCAAAGGCCGTACCTCACCCGTCTGGCGCGATGACGGCGGCCTTCCACCGGCAAATATGAGGCATAAAAAAGCCCCCGGCTCTGACGAACGGGGGGCCTGGTCGTGGGCGTAACTTATTTCTGCGGACGCATTGCCGGGAACAGGATGACGTCGCGGATAGTGTGGCTGTTGGTAAACAGCATCACCATCCGGTCGATCCCGATCCCCAGACCGGCGGTCGGCGGCAGGCCGTATTCCAGCGCGGTCACGTAGTCTTCGTCGTAGAACATCGCTTCGTCATCCCCGGCGGCTTTGGCATTCACCTGGTCCTGGAAACGCTGCGCCTGGTCTTCGGCGTCGTTCAGCTCGCTGAAGCCGTTACCGATTTCACGGCCGCCGATAAAGAACTCAAAGCGGTCGGTAATTTCCGGGTTCACGTCATTACGGCGCGCCAGCGGAGAGACTTCCGCCGGGTATTCGGTGATAAAGGTCGGCTGAATCAGGTGCGCTTCCGCCACTTCATCAAAGATTTCGGTGACGATACGCCCCAGCCCCCAGCTCTTCTCAACGTGAATGCCGATGGACCCGGCAAGGGCTTTCGCCGCGGCGAAATTATCCAGATCCGCCATCTCGGTCTGCGGACGGTATTTCTTGATAGCTTCACGCATGGTCAGTTTTTCAAACGGTTTGCCAAAGTCGAAGATCTGGTCGCCGTAGGGGACTTCCGTTTTACCCAGCACGGTCTGCGCCAGAGTGCGGAACAGGGATTCGGTCAGTTCGATCAGATCTTTGTAATCCGCATACGCCATATAGAGTTCCATCATGGTGAACTCCGGGTTGTGACGCACCGAGATACCTTCATTACGGAAGTTACGGTTGATTTCGAATACCCGTTCGAATCCGCCCACAACCAGACGCTTCAGGTACAACTCCGGCGCGATACGCAGGTACATGTCCATATCCAGCGCGTTGTGATGGGTGATAAACGGACGCGCAGACGCGCCGCCGGGGATCACCTGCATCATCGGGGTTTCGACTTCCATAAAGCCGCGGCCCACCATGAACTGGCGCATCGTCGCGAGGATCTGCGAACGGACTTTAAACGTACGTCGGGATTCGTCGTTGGCAATCAGATCCAGGTAGCGCTGACGATAACGGGCTTCCTGATCCTGCAAGCCGTGGAATTTATCCGGCAGCGGGCGCAGGGCTTTGGTCAGCAGACGCAGCTCGCTGCAGTGAATGGAGAGTTCGCCGGTTTGGGTTTTGAACAGCTTACCGCGGGCGGCGATAATGTCGCCAAGGTCCCACTTTTTAAACTGTTCGCTGTAGACGCCTTCCGGCAGATCGTCGCGCGCGACGTACAGCTGAATGCGGCCGCCGACGTCCTGCAGAGTGACGAAGGAGGCTTTCCCCATGATGCGACGGGTCATCATACGACCAGCGACAGAGACTTCAACGTTCAAGGAGGTGAGTGCTGCATTATCCTTGTCATCAAATTCAGTGTGCAATTGGTCAGAGGTATGGTCACGACGAAAATCGTTCGGAAACGGGATGCCCTGCTCACGAAGCTGAGCCAGCTTTTCACGACGGTTTTTCAGTTCATTATTAAGGTCAATTGCCTCATCGGCACTTTGTGCTTGTTGTTCAGACATGTTGGTTCCTCATAACCCTGCTTTCAAACTTGCTTCGATACATTGCCCCAGGCCACTCTCTGGCGCGCCCTGTTCCGGCGCTGACTCCGGAGAACAATTTTTATGGTCCTGGCTTCGGTTGCGGCTGATTTCACTAAGTCTTTGCTTAAGTAACAGTTTTTTATCTTCGGATTCATTGCCTGCCAGAATATCCTCCCGCTATTCAGTAAACGGTGCAAGGAGCGGATTTCGCGCCAGTGTCGGGGATGCTGACCCCGGAGGCGGTGCTGCATTCGGCCCTCCCCGGCTCGCGGCGTAAACGCCTTAGCCGGGCTACCTGGCTCCAGTGTCGGGGATGCTGACCCCGGAGGCGACGCTGCATTCGGGCCCTCCCCGGCTCGCGGCGTAAACGCCTTAGCCGCGCTACCTGGCTACCGGGCGGCATGATGTTGTCGCCCCGGTAAGCCCGGCGCCGCCTCAGGGAAGTTCACCGGCAGCCGCGCGGCGTTTGCCAACGCTGAACGCGGCGGCGAAGGCGACGACGACAATGACCGCCACGCTGCCCAGCGTCCATTCGCCCATCTGGGCAAAGAAGTGCTGATACGCGGCAATCGCCGTATCGCTGATTTGCGACTCGGTGGTCTGCTGCGCGACGATACCCGCCAGCCAGTTGGCCACCGCCCCGGTCGCCAGCATATAAATGCCGGTCAGCACCCCGGTCACGCCCGGCATATTCAGGCGGGTGATCTGCGCCATCGCTACCGGGTCGATAAATAGCTCGGCAAAGCCCATCAGCGCCAGGCCGGCCACCATCATGCCCATCGATGCCTGCCCCTCCGCCGCACCGTGACGTGCGTTGAGGGCCAGCACAATAAACCCGCAGCCCATCAGCAGCAGGCCAAAAGCAAATTTCAGCCACACGCGCAGCACCGATCGCGTGCTGCCTTCCGGGCGCATCAGCCAGGCCAGCGCTACGCCCGCCGCCATCACGGCAACGGCGTTTACCGACTGGAAGAGAGCCGTCGGCACCTCAATGGCGAACAGCTGGCGGTTAACAAAGCGATCGATAAACAGGCTGATCGAACTACCGCCCTGCTGCGCCAGAACCCAGAACAGCGTGCCGGTCAGCATCAGCAGTACGATTTGCCACAGCGCGCAACGGTGCTGCGGGGAGTTCACCATAATGCGCGCCACCATTTGGGCGGCGAAAACGCAGACGATGGCCAGCAGATAGCCAGCGCCGTTATTTTCCAGCAGCAGGGTGAAAAACACCGGCGCCACGCAGAGCATGACCACCAGCCAGCCCCAGGTCGGCAGAACAAATTTCACCGTACGCAGCGCCTGTTTGTCGACGCCGCGGGTGTGGCTGAAATGGCGATGGCCGCTGAGGAAAATCAGCAGCCCGATAAACATGCCGATCCCCGCCAGCGCAAAACCGATATGCCAGCCATACCACTGCGCCGCCATCCCGCAGGCGATGGGCGCCGCGATGGAGCCGACGTTCCCGGCAGCGTACAGCAGCGAGAAACCGCCGTCGCGGCGAGGGTCGTCAGCGGCGTAGAGTTCACCCAGCAGACAGCTGATGTTGGATTTGAACAGGCCGTAGCCGCAGATAATGATCGCCAGCGCGAGGTACAGACTCCAGGTTGCATCCGATTCAACGCCCAGCACGACGTGGCCGAGCGTCATCAACAGCGCGCCGACAATGACCGCCGTGCGATTGCCGAGCAGGCGGTCGGCAAGCCAGCCGCCGAGAATGGGGGTAACGTAAACCAGAGAAGCGTAAGCGCTGAACAGACTGATGGCGTGGCTGTCATCGAAGCCAAGCTGATGGGTGAGGTAGAGGATGAGTAAGGCACGCATGCCGTAAAAGCTGAAATATTCCCAGATTTGGATCGCGACGATGTAATAGATCGCACGCGGTTGTGAGGGTGTTTTCATGAGGTCTCCCTGCGGTCTGTCGAATTTGCCCGGCGGCGCGTTGCTCGCACGGGCCGACATGCGGATCGTAGGCCGGGTAAGCGCAGCGCCACCCGGCAATGAAAAAAGGGAAGTGGCCCGCCACTTCCCAGGAGCTTCAATTACTTGTTGTTTTCTTCTTTCAGCACTTTCACGGTGTAGCGGCCATCCGTCTGACAATAGGCGCCGTGGATATCGGTTTCGAAGCCCGGATAGTGGGCACCGATTTCGCACAGCATCTGCAGGAACTCCAGTACCGGACGACTCTCTTCGGTGATCATTTCACCCGGCATAACCAGCGGCACTCCCGGAGGATACGGCAGGATCATGTTGGCGTTGACGCGCCCCACCATCTCTTCGAGATACACCTCTTCGGTCTGACCGTGCAGCTCTTTCTGGAACGCGGCATACGGCGTGATCATCATGGTCGGCAGCACTTCGAAAGCGCGGAACATCAGCTCCGGCAGGTTATGATGCGTAATCAGTTTGTGAATGTTCTGCGCCAGTTCCTGCACACGCATGTTTTCGTAGAATTCAGGATCTTCGCGGTACAGCGACGGCAGCATGTTTTTCACGCGCAGGTTCAGGTCGAAGGCACGTTTAAAGTCGGTCAGCGCGCGCAGCAGGCTCAGCGCTTTGGTTTTGTCGATACCGATACTGAACAGGAACAGCAGGTTGTACGGACCGGTTTTCTCCACCACGATGCCGTGTTCGTCGAGATACTTCGCCACGATGCTTGCCGGAATACCGAACTCATCCATGGTGCCGTCTTTCTTCATCCCCGGCGTCAGCAGCGTGACTTTGATCGGGTCGAGGTACATGTGTTCGTTATCGATGTTTTTGAAACCGTGCCATGCGCTATCGGAACGCAGCGGCCAGCATTCCGGGCCATCGATATGTTCCGGCTGCCAGACGTCGAAGAACCAGCCTTCGGATTCGCCTTTCAGACGTTTGATCTCTTTACGAAACTTAATGGAACGTTCGATAGAGCCATCGATCAGCCGCTTGCCGGCATTGCCTTTCATCATCGCCGCGGCGGTTTCAGTCGAGGCGACCACGCCGTAGTGCGGAGAGGTGGTGGTGTGCATCATGTAGGCTTCGTTAAAGGTCTCTTCGTTGACAGCACCTTTAACGTGAATCATCGAAGCCTGAGAAAACGCCGCCAGCAGTTTGTGCGTGGACTGGGTTTCATAAATCACTTTCCCTTCCACGCGATCGCCGCTCATCCCGCATTTACCGGCATAGATTGGCGAGAAGTTGGTGTAAGGCACCCACGCGGAGTCAAAGTGGATAGATTTCACATCCAGCGTTTTCTTGATGAAGTCGGTGTTATACAGAAGACCATCGTAGGTGGAATTGGTGATCACCGCGTGTACCGGCCAGGTGGCGTTCGGCGTCTCTTTTACCCGTTTGGCGATAGTGGCGTGCTGAAATTCACTCTGCGGAATACCGCCGAGGATGCCGTAAGCGTTACGGGTCGGACGGAAGTAGATTGGCGTAATGTCGCTCATCATCATCAGGTGAGTCAGCGATTTGTGGCAGTTACGGTCAATCAGCACGGTGCTGCCAGCTGGTGCGGAGTACATGCCGACGATTTTGTTCGCCGTTGAGGTGCCGTTGGTCACCATGTAGCTGCGTTCGGCGTTAAAGACGCGCGCAATATACTCTTCCGCTTCTTTATGCGGGCCGCTGTGGTCCAGCAGGGAACCCAGTTCAGAAACGGAAATCGAGATATCGGATTTCATGGTGTTTGAACCAAAGAAATCATAGAAGATGCTGCCAACCGGGCTTTTCTGGAAGGCGGTCCCGCCCATATGGCCTGGGGTACAGAAGGTGTATTTACCTTCACGCACATATTTGAACAGCGCTTTGGTCAGCGGCGGCAAAATGGTATCGATGTATTCATCGGTGTTCTGTCTGATTTTATCGGCGATGTCATCGGCGGCCCCCAGCGCATATTCGAAGAAGCGTACCTGCATCCGCAGATCGTTGAGGCTGACGTCCAGCGTGGAGTAGGTGTTAGCGAAAGCATACAGCGGCATATATTCGTTCAGCTTGCTGATCTCTTCGCACAGTTCGAGATTGTATTTATCCCAGTCGAAGATCACCCCGCACAGACGGGCATTGTTTTCGATCAGTTTCAGTAAATCTTCGCGGTCGTTCGGATAGACAATACGGAAGTCCAGGCGTTCAAGGGCGCGATGCAGTTCACGGATGGGTTCTTCTTTGAAGTAGACACCCATGTGATTCATGATTGCGATAACGTTCATAGTCAAATCTCCAGATAAAGAAAGCCCCTCCCGCCACGTTGTGACAGGTGATGGAAGGAGCCTCAGGA
The DNA here is from genome assembly GCF_002806725.1 of Raoultella sp. T31. Classification (NCBI taxonomy): domain Bacteria; kingdom Pseudomonadati; phylum Pseudomonadota; class Gammaproteobacteria; order Enterobacterales; family Enterobacteriaceae; genus Klebsiella; species Raoultella sp. T31. The sequence continues at coordinate 18,710 of NZ_PIBO01000042.1, read as the reverse complement.
ATAGGGTTGCTGATTAATGCGCGCTGGCGGTGTTGCTATCAGCGGAGTTGTCGTTGTTCTGACGCTGGTGCATTTTGCGGCCGTAGAACATCAGGATAATCAGGCTGACGATAAAGGTACCGGCCAGTTCGAAGGAGCTTGCCCCCATCAGGGCGATAAAGCAGAACGCGCAGCCCAGTACGGAGCAAATCAGGCTGACGAAGTTGCGTACATTTATGCCTTCGAAGCGAATCAGGTCAACACAGGAGTAGAAGTAAGGCAGCATGGTCAGCAGGACGGCGATACCGGTCAATTCACCGAACAGGTCGGAAGCTTTACCGCCGGTGGAGTTCATCAGGGTAATCAGCACCATCAGCGCAGTCATTTTCACCGCAGCCAGCAGCAGACCTTTTTTCGGAATACCGTTGTTATCCACTTCACCGTACACTTTCGGGAAGTTACCATCGTTAGCGGCACGTACGCCGGCCTGGCCCACCAGCATCATCCAGGAGCCGAGAGACGTCAGGCAGGCAAAGGCGGTGAAGGCCGACACTACCGGCGCAGCCCAGCCGCCGAGAATGGTCGAGGCGCTGATCGCGAACGGCGCACCGGAGGCGGCCATCTGCGAGGCAGGATACATACCGGCGATAACCTGCGTCGCAGCGATGTAGACGATACCGGCCATCGCGGTGCCCAACATGGTAGCCAACGGCACGGTACGTTTCGGGTTTTTCACCATCCCGGTACTGACGGCGGCGGATTCTACCCCGACGAAGGCCCACAGGCAGAGCAGGATACTTTTGATGACCGCGTGGCTGTCCGTGGTTCTGGAGGTGTTCCAGTTCGCCTGATAGGTTGCGGCATCAAACCAGTGCCAGCCGACCACTGCGGTCATGACGACCGGAATAAGCACCAGCACCAGGCCAATCGTCGTCAGACGGCTAACCCAGGTCCCGCCGAGCATATTCACGAAGGTAAATATCCATACGATGGCAATACAGGCAATGCCTGCCGGCACCGGGTTATTTAAAATTGGGAAGAACGTTGATAAATAAGAGACGGCGGTAATCCCGATGGCCAGATTACCGATCCAGTTGGCGTGATAATAAAGGACACCGGTCTGGAAACCGAACGCCGGAGATAGTTCACCCGCGTAGGCAATGGGGCCACCCTGCTGCGGATTTTTGGTCGCCAGCCGGGCATAAACATAAGCCAGAGACATCGCGCCAATAATAGAAATCACCCACCCCCATATGGCAATACCACCGATACTAGCGAGGTTTGCAGGTAATAATGCAATACCGCTCCCCATCATATTACCGGCTACGACACCGGTACAGGCAAATAGCCCGATCTTCTTGGCAGAACTCATGCTTTCTTTTCTCCTGAGTTTATTTTGCGGTACAGATCATGATGATGAACCTTTTATTGACCCGACCAACTGCCAACCAGATTACGGATTAGTACGCGATAAGTCCTAAAGATAAAGTGAAATAACTACAAACATCAGACAAATGATATTTTGACCTTTTTCAATTAACATATCAGGATGACATGTTGATATCATAAAAAGATAAACACTGTTGACTTACAAACAGTTACGATCAAGAGCACGTGTTGATTTTGTGTTGCACCCCGCGATTTACGCGTTAAACATATATAACAATCAGGGTGTTCATGAGAAACATAAATTTAACCTCACCACGCGCAATATCCTGAGTATGGTGAGGGTTTATTTATTCTGAAGAGAGGAAGTTATCGAGGTAAGGTACAACGCGGGTGACGGAAGTCTGGAAGACCGCATTTTCAATCCAGTAAAAGGTATTCTCGCCCGGACGTAAATTAAATGCCGTCAGATAAGCATCGGCCGCTTCCCGGTTCTCTCCTTTCATCTCGTAGACTTTACCCAGCAGCACGTAATTCATCCACGACATCTCAAGATCGATCCCGGTATTAATCGCGTTATACGCTTCATCGACTTTGCCCTGGCCCAACAAATCCACTGTTTTAATTTGGTAAAAGACCGCCGTATCTTTGATCCCCGGCATATCGCCGACCCGGGAGATTTCAGCGTACAGCGCGCCGAGCTGCTCTTTATTTAACGGCTGTTGCGAATGACGTAATACATCCACCAGCGTTTTTTCCGCATAGGCATAAGAAAACTCGGGCGAGTCTTTAATCACATCATCAAGCAGCGCGCTGGCCTTACCTAATGAATCGACATCGCCGTTCATTAATAACTGATGCGACTCGTAGAAATGCGTCAGCGCCGTACTGTGCGATGGTTGATACTGTTTCAGCATCGTCTGCATACGTTCCGACCACGGCTGCTTTAAGGCCTCCGATAAGCTGTTCAGCAGATCGTTTTGGATCGCCAGTTGGTTGTCGCTGGTGATGAAATAACGTTTATCCATCATGGTTGAACCGTCAGCATTATCCACCATCTGCACAGACATAAAGCACTGCTGCGCGCGATAGTGCCGCTGATTGACGAACTCAATCGTCAGCGTTTTACCTGAACTGCTCGGCTCATTAATGTTGTAGTTGGTTTTGTCGTGCACCATAAAGGTCGAGAAGCTGTTGAGCGACGTGGTCACCAGGCTGCCTAAGCCCACCGCATACGAGTGCTGCGATACCCAGTTGGTGCAGGAATTACCTTTCAGCAGGTGAATATCGATATCGCGCGGGTTCAGCAGCAAGCGCGCTTTATTCACCGGTGGCCGCGATTCGATCGTCGACAGCGCAACCAGGGCCACGCAGCTCCCCAGCGCCAGCAGGAACAGCACCCATACCCAAAAGGTCGTGATACGTCGGCGCTTCTCCGGTTTTACGACCGGCGCCTGGCCTTGCTCAACCCCGGCGACCGAGAGCGTCAGGGTCGTCAGCTCAGGCGTTGCTGCGGGGAGAGCGGACGGGATCGCCATCGTCGGTTCTTCCCCCTCTTCCGTACACCAGATCACCGGCACCGTAAGCTTATAGCCGCGCTTTGGTACCGTCGCAATATATTCTGGGCTACTATCGTTGCCATCTTTCAACGATTTACGTAGCTCGGAAATACTCTGCGTGACGACATGACTGGTCACCACGTTACGTGTCCAGACATTATCAATAAGCTCGTCCCTGCTGAGCACTTCACCAGGATGACGGGCAAAGAAGACCAACAGATCGATTAAGCGCGGTTCAAGAGTAAGCTGACGCCCCTTCCGACTGATTTGGTTAACAGAGGGTGTAACCAGCCATTCTCCCACGCGAACAACAGGTTGTTGCATAAAAAGAGCCCGAAACGAAAAGGGAAAGGCGCGATGATAGCACATTCCCCCGCCCTGTTTATGATAGGGGTCATTACCTTGATCACGTTATATCATTCTAAAAATATTTCTAATACCCAGTTTTTACCTCTAAACAAAACCGGAAATACTTTATTAACATCTGCACTGTTTTTCCCAAAAATCGCCTGCTGCATCATTGGCCGCGGTACTCTCGCCGATTAAAAGAGGCTTTCTTCGGCGGCGGTAAAGCCGGTTATCTGGACTCCCCCGCCGTCGCCGCGCAGCAGATCCGCAAACCCCAGATGGCGCGCTTGCCGCCAGGTTAGCCGCGCTCCTGCCGATGCTGCGCCACCGCCTGTTCCAGCGCGCTAACATCCGGGCTCGACAGCAGCGGTTGCAGAGTCAACAGCGTCTCTTCCTCTAATTCATAGAGCTTCAGCTTCAGCAGCCGCGCAATGTCGGGCTCAGGAAAACGGTGCTTGATAAAAGTGGCCGGATTTCCGCCTACCACACTATAGGGCGGTACGTCTTTGGTGACCACCGCGCCCGCCGCCACCACGGCGCCCTCGCCAATCGTGACGCCCGGCATAATCATCGCCCGCATGCCAATCCAGCAGCCATCCTGCAGCACGGTATCGCCACGATGCTGGTAGGCTTCGTTGACGCACGATACAAACGGATAGAGGCTGACCCAGTCCATCCGATGCGTACTGTTGCCGCCCATCAGGATCACCACTTCCGGCGCGATGCAGACGAAATTGCCAATAAAGAGCTTATCGACATGGCCTAAGGGCTCCCACCCTTCGCTGACGGCATCGCCGTGCAGGTAGCGCACCACGCAACGTTCAAACCCGCGATCCCAGCAGTCGCTGTAGTAGCTGTGACTGCCGCGGATGATCACATTCGGGTTGGTTACCGTCTGGTGCAGGCGTTCGGTGATTGACCAGTGTTTATTGGCCATCGAGGCATTCCTTCTTGCGTTAATATATCCACTTGCTGACCCGTCATCATAAGCCGGAAAAACTTAATACCGGAGCAAGCGCTGCCGGTATCATGATGGCTGACTCCGGAAATATTTTGTTGAGAATAAACTGACAGACATTATGTTTATTTACTCGCGCCGCCATTATCCATAATTAAACAAAATAGCTCCACCCCGATCATATTCTTAATGATAAAAACGGGCCGTTTCTCCCACTCTGCCAGGTTTTTCTGTGTCCAGACTTGTCATTCTCCCTTTGCCGTTGCCGCTGGCCTCCCGCGCGGGATATTTTTCGCCGCCGCCACAAGAGACGCAAGGTGACGATACCGCCCGCGGTGGCTGCCGGAGTCGTCACCACGTGATTATCGGCGACAGGGGAACGCGTAGTGAGTAAGCGCTCGCCACCGGGCTCTTCGCCTCTCCTGCCGCCAGCGATACAATTATGCAGGCCGTAGGTAGGGTGGCGGAAAAAACCTCGCTCCCAGGCCAAAGACGATGCGCCACCATCGACATCTGCCCGGCGGTAAGCTCTTCTGCCGTCCGCCCTGGCGCTGCGCCATCTCATCAAACCGCTGGCGCTCATTCATCGCTTCCGGCCTTAGCGACGAGCGGGGGTCACATCGAGAATCGCGGCGATGACCTCATCACTGTTGTCACCATTGAGGCCGGGTAGACACTTCCGCCCCGGCGCCAGCAGATAAAGCGGGCGGCGCGATTCACGATGCTGAGTTACATCGATTAAACTTTTCATTATTTAAGCTGGCAGCTTAACTATTCGCAATGAGAAATATATTTTCAAGTTTTTATCGAGTGAAACAGGTGAGAGTTAATAGAAATTAAATCTCAGCGCTAATAAATTTTACCGGTGAGACTGATATCGGAAAATGAGGCCGCAAAAATGATAGCGGTCGCGGGCCATCGTTCAGCGTATTCGTCGGCCGCCTCCCCTTCCGGCCCGGCGTACTGTGACCGAGCCAACGTCCTGAGAAACCGCTGAAGGGACAAACTGTACAAACATCAGGAAAAGTTCATACTCAACGCTATAAATGAGCCAATATTTTTGCTATTAAACTGGTAGTCGCCATGTCAGGTCTCAGAACTTATAAAAAGGAATACAGGCCAATGAAATACAAATTAGTCAAGCAGGTTGTCCATGATGATGTGTTAAGAAACAGCTTCATTAATTTGGCAATTAAGACCTTCGACCTCTCTTTTAAAGAGTGGTACAAAAAAGGCTACTGGAGCGAGTCCTATATTCCTTATGCATTTGTCGAACATAATAAAGTCATTGCCAATGCGTCGGCTAACATTATCGATCTGATGTGGCAGGGGCAGCCGCGGCGCTATATCCAGATTGGGACCGTAATGACCGCCACCGATCATCGCGAGAAGGGGCTGGCCAGCCAGCTGATTAACCATATTCTGGCTGACTGGCAGGAGCAGGCCGACGGTATTTTTCTCTTCGCGAACTCCACAACCGTTGATTTCTATCCCAAATTCGGCTTTGAACAAACCGACGAGTACCAGTACGCCCTGCCGGTTACACCTGTCGCCGGAGATTTTCGCAAGCTGGATATGGACAAAGAGAGCGATGTGAATATCCTCAAATACTATTATCAGAAATCCAACCCGTTTTCCCGCCTCTCGGCACGCAATAACTTCGGCCTGTTGATGTTCTACTGCTCGGCGTTTATGAAGCACTTCGTCTATTATTCGGAGAACAATAATGCCGTGGCGATCGCCATGCAAAACGATCATGCCCTGCTCTGTTTTGATATTTTCTGTGACAGCGAGAGTTCGCTGACGAAGATCGTGAATGAACTTGCGGCGCAGCATACCCGCCAGGTTATTTTAGGCTTTACCCCTACGGAAGATCGCGTGGGCGAATACGAAAAGATTGAAATTGATGATTTTCTTTTCATCTATACGGCAAAAGAAAATATCTTTAAGGAACGTAAGCTCATGTTCCCGACGCTCTCGCATGCCTGAATCGGCCGGGCACCTTGCGACTGGCCGAAGTCCGTTCTGACACTGAAGTCCGGGCGGCAACCACATCCGTCACGACCCCGCCAGGGGCGTGACGGGAGAGGTGAAAACATTATTTAGTGACGATAAACATCGACTTGCAGCGCGGACACAATAATGCCGCGCCATGCTTTATTTTGTTAACAGGCTGCCGTGACTTATGCCCGCATTCCGGACAGGTTACCGTGGTCTCAGAGGTGGAACTCAAGCGCTTCATTGCGTTGTCGAAGAATGACATAGATCTTACCCGCTGAATGAATGTGGTCTATCATACCACTAGACGATTAAAAAAAATACAGCACTAAACATACCGGGAAATGACCATCGTGGGTAATTTATCGCGGTTTTAATCGCTATGTTTCAGGGGTTTTCACTAAAAACAGCCCAATCGCCCTATTAAATGCAGAAAACCCGATAAAAATAAGATAAATGGCATGAGTCTTAATTTAACTCTAATATGATGAATGAGATATGGTAATGTTCATTCATATCGAATGATTACAGACAAACAAGAGATAAGAAATGACTGGAAACTCAACAATTCACGCTCAAAATTGTCGTACCGATATCGGGATTGGAAAACAAATCACCGCCAGCGTAAAAGGTTATGTCAATGGGCATCTCTATATGATTGATATCACCGTTCATCCTGTTGAGATCACATTTGATTTTGGCGACGAAAAAATTATGCGCGGGTCTTATTTTAGCTCTAAGAATCAGGAGATGGTATGGGCGGCGGAAAGCAAAGAGCTGACCATCTCCGATGAAAAAGGATCTTTCACAATAGCCTTTTAATGCTCAGGCTCAATGTCGATAAAACGTGCCGTCGCTATGCCCTGAGCCAATACGACCCGCCTCAATTAAAATTTCATCGATAACATCTTCCAGACACGCTGAACCATGATTCTCACAAATCATATGAACCTGCTTCAATATTTCCTCCTGGGACATCTCTCCGCGTAAAGCGGAGGTCAGCATGACCGATGCCCAGCGGCGAACTTCCGGGTGCGTAATCATACAACTTTACCTCAGCTAGCAACACACGCCTTTAAATTATAGGCGCTCACAGGATCTTCACCGGTTAAATCATGCTGTCGCCCCTGTCGGCGCGGCATAAAGCCTGACTTATCTTGCCGCTGGCCGCCGGTCATCGCCGCGCTATGACAACAGCTTTCCCGCCGCGTGTTGAATCTCGGCTGATGTTAAATCGCGATCGGAGGCAACGTGCACAATACGATGATCGCCCGTCAAAGAAGGAAATTCCGCAGACATGATCTGCAGTTGTTTTTGTTCGCCGTCAGGATACTCACGTAATATTGTTGTTACGCCCGGTACTATCTTCGCGACAACCGCCGGTAATGCATTGAAAAAAACGATGACTTTCTTCATGAGTCTACCACCTGGCTGCAAGCATAATGCTGGCCATGCCATGCCATGCCATGCCATGCCATGCATTATGGGATGAAAAAAGAAAAGGCCCCGTCCGGGGCCCTTGCGTTATTTCTGACACGTCATTGTCGCCGTGCCGCTGGAAATGTAAGGAGCAATATTATCAAATGTAACCATTGATGTTTTACAAAAGATACATTTTGCGCCAAAGGGATTTTTTTCCGTCACATCGTAATGCGATGTTCTGTATTGTGACCCATGACAACACGGGCATCTGAAATGAATGTATTCAGTCATGATGTTAACCTTTATGTGTGACAACATTCACTACCGCAGGGACCACAGGTGATACTCTGCTGAAAACCGATCGCTGGTTTTCAAGGTTAGTGCAGAAATCACCGTACTGAACAGCAGGCAAAGAATACGCTTTCTTTTGCGACCATTCTCTGCATGATTAACCTGAGGTTTTTCACCGGATTAATCATGACTTATTGTAGTGATTGTCTGAGATATGTTGTTCGTTTTTTTAATTTGCCCCAAGGGCATCTCTGGCCTGCAAAAAAACTTATCGAAGAGAAAAATACCCAAAAGGAGATATCAGAAGATAAATGTGATGAGAAAATTCCAGAAACTACTGCAGATAATTTTTAAGACTCAAACCGTTGGAGCCATTAACGCATGTAGGCCAGCAATTAGCAAGCATTATTTTCTTACCGTTTTTTTACCGTATTTTTTGCTGATAAAACTATGCACATACTTACCGTTACTGACAACTTAATCAGTAGCTTATTCCTGCTGCCGCCCCATTGCCTACTTATTTTTTGGTCTTCGGTCTGTCCCGGGAATGTTTATGACAACAAAATAGATTCTTGACGGGAACTTTATCCAGCGACCGCCGGTCAGAGCGATTATCAGGAACGCTGGTCCGCTCATTATCAGGGGCAGTGCACCTGCAGGACTGCGGAAAAGCCCAGAGGCAGACAGCGCTGGTCCGCCGGAGACCCACTCTTACCGATGCGATTAATGCCCTGGAAGAGCGTTTTCGATTGTAAAAAAATATAACCGACACAGATTAACCACACCGAAGGTCACACTATGTTGATGACAGTATTCATTTATCTCGGAATTATCGGTTCCGTCGCCGCGCTGGCTTTATTTTCTCTGTCCCTGCTGTGGATTGCCGTTTCAAATAATCCGGATAACACGGATATATAAACTTCATCTCCATTTAATCTTCCTGTAAAGGCCAGCGCCTCTGCGCTGTCGCTTGCGCGGATATTCTGAAACGCGCCACTGGCGGCGTTTCAGGTAGCATAGCGACGCCTTTTCGGCTAACCGCACCGGGTCCTGCCTCGCCAGTGGAAAGTCCGGCAATGGCTCTCATCGCCGGACCGGACATGTCCTTATTTTATCCCGCGACGCGAAACGTAATCCCGCGCCGCTTCTCCGGTGTAAATCTGCCGTGGGCGGTAAATCTTCAGCGGCGACTCGTGCATTTCGTTCCAGTGCGCGACCCAACCCAGCGTGCGTCCCACCGCGGTCATGACGACAAACATCGACGAAGGGAGTCCCATCGCCTTCAGGATCACGGCGGTATAGAAATCAACGCTCGGCGAAAGTCCATTCTCAACAAAGTAAGGATCGTGGAGCGCCACCTCTTCCAGAGCCATTGCCACCTGAAGCAGCCGATCCGACATGCCCAGCTCCGCCAGCACTTTATGGCAGGTTTCGCGCAGAATGGCCGCCCGGGGATCGAGATATTTGTAGCGCGAGTTGCCAAAGCCCAGTCGACGGAAAGCCAGGGGATCCCTTTTTACCTTGCTGATAAACGCCGGGACCTGTTCGACGCTCTCAATATCCCCCAGCATTTGCATACTGGCCTCGTTGGCGCCGCCGTGCATTGGCCCCCACATCGACGCCAGACCGGCCGCCACGCAGGCGAAGAGATTCGCTCCGGAGGAGCCGGCCGCCCGTACCGTGGTGGTCGACGCGCACTGCCCGTGATCGGCATGGAGCACCATAATCTGGTTCAACGCCTGTTCGATAACCGGGTTCACCTGGTACTTTTCCGCAGGAATCGCAAACAGCATATGCAGGAAATTCCCGGCGTAAGAGAGGTCATTTCTCGGGTAGACCGAGGGTTGCTCGATGGAAAACTTATAGCTCATCGCCGCAAGCGTCGGCATTTTGGAAAGCAAGCGGGTGGCGGCCAGCGCACGATGCTCGGGATTTTCGACGTCCAGCACATCGTGATAGAAAGCGGCCAACGCGCCCACCATGGCACACATCAGCGCCATCGGATGGGAGTCGCGACGAAATCCGCTGCACATTTTCGACATCTGCTCATGCACCAGGGTGTGGCGGGTAATTTTTTCCCGGAAGGCCTGATAGCTCTCCTCATCGGGTGCCTCTCCGTGCAGCATAATGTACGCCACTTCCAGAAATTCACACTGCCTGGCGAGCTGATCCACCGGGTAGCCACGGTGCAGCAGGACGCTATTCTCAGTATCGATATAGGAAATGGCCGACTCGCACCCGGCGGTATTGCTGAAGCCCGGATCAAAACTGCACATTCCTGAATTCGCGAGCGCGCGGAGATCAATACCCAGGTGACCCAGCGTCCCGGACACCGTATTCAGAGGGATGGCCTCTTGTCCATCCAAAGAAAGTATTAACGGTTTCGTTCCCATCCTGTAAATTCCCCTCAACAGCCAGCGCATGATCACCCTGGAGACATTCTCCAGGCCGAATTTCCAACATAGCCAGGGTGATGCGGCTATTCTTTGATATAAACGGTAAAACACGCGATAAAAAGCGGGTTTTACCTGGGTTCCCTGTGCTCTAACCTGAATAAGGACTACCGTGTTAGCCAATACGCTTATTTTTATCGTCGCCGCCATCCATATCTACATTCTGATCCTGGAAATGTTTTTGTGGGAGAGTAAGACCGGACGCAAGGCATTCAGCCTCAGCGCAAACTTTGCCCGCGAGACCCGGGTGATGGCAGCCAATCAGGGCCTGTATAACGGTTTTCTGGCCGCCGGTTTGCTGTGGGGACTCTGGAGTGCGCAGAGCGGGTTTGAGTTTAAAGCGTTCTTTCTGATCTGCGTGATCATTGCCGGACTGTTCGGTGCCGCAACCGCCAGTCGGAAAATACTGTATGTGCAGGCTCTCCCGGCAACGGTGGCGCTGATAGCGCTGTACGTCAGCTAGCAAAGCGCGCCGACCGCCCTTGACGGTGCCGGGGTGCGGGTCGCTCCCCCGGCGCGAAAGGACAGGTCAGGATTGATGCCGCCCGGAGACGGAACAGTGCCCGCACGGGCTCGCCGCTTCCGGGATCAATCGTATGACCGGGTGGGCGTGACTATCGATGAGCAGAGCGTCGGCGCATTACGCCACCAGATAATCAGCGCCGCCAGGGCGATAACGCTCAGGACGCTGAAGGCCGCGGCAAACGAGTAATGACCGGCAATCATCCCTGTCAGCGCCGGGCTCATGGCCGCGCCAGCTCCCTGCATCAGCATCACCACGCTCTGGCCGGCATTGACGTGCCCGCTTCCGCGCAGCAGCGCCACAATGAAACTCGGCACCACCACGCCCAGCACACCGGCCGCTAAGCCATCCAGTATTTGTACCGGCACCATCATCAACGGTGCCGCAGTGCTTGCCGCCAGCGCCGCGCGGACCGGCATAATCAGCAGAGCCAGCATAATCAATCGCCAGTATCCATATTTATCGATTCGTCCGGCGGTCCAGATTGCCACCGGGATCATGACCGCCTGAGAAATAATCACCGTGGCCGCAGCGTACAGCCCGGGGTTGATGGCGCCGGGAGCGGAGGCAATTCGCATGCTGAGCATCGGCAGCAGCGCCGCATTCGCCAGATGAAACAGCAGCAGCGTCAATCCGGTAATCAACAGCGCGGTGTTTTTGGTCAGTACCGAGAAGTCGGGGATCTGTGGGGTATCCGTCAACTCCAGCCCTCGCGCCGCCTGGTTATCGATATCGCCGCGGCGTATAGCCAGCAAGGCAACGAGGGTTAATAACATCGTACAGGCCATTAAGATGAAAATACCGCCAATCCCCCAGCGCCAGGCGATCCCTCCGGCAATCAATGCCGTGGCGAAATTTCCCGCGTGGTTGAAGGCCTCATTTTTGCCCATCTGCGCACTGAAGCCGTTTTGCCCCGTCAGACCCAGCGTAATGCCGGTGATAAGCGGGCCGACAAAAGCCGCGCATATACCGCTGACGATTTGCGAGAGTGCGACCACGCCGTTTCCCTGACTGAACCAGAGCAAAAGTGTGCTCCCGGTAATGATGACGCAGAGCAGCGCCAGCATCAGACGCTTGTTCTGCGAAGCGTCGGTGATGAATCCTGCGGGCAGCGTCGCCAGCAATCCTGCCATGCCGCCGGCGGTCATCAGTAAACCGATATCATCCGGTTGCCAGTGATGTTGGGTCAGAAAAATGCCGAGAAAAGGTCCCAGTCCGTCACGAACATCGGCAATAAAAAAACTCGTCAGACACAATGCCTGTAATGAACGCAGAGTCATATTTTCTACCCTTTAGCCTGTTTGCACCGCTTCATGCACGAAAACGTTCAAACCAGCATATTCCTGAAGAATTAATATAATGAGGACTCTCATTATTGTCCTCATTAACGTCATTGTTAAACAACCCGATAAAGGGTCACCATTCATTATGGGTAGTGAAATTGAAAGTAAGATGTCGTCCGGACAATACACAATCGTAGAGTAAAACCCAAGAGCGAGGTTGTTATTTCACTAGCAAATATTGCTGTCAACGAATGAACGCATTTTCACCAGAAATATTTCATCAGGAAAATCAACAGCGTTAAAAAAAACAGGTTATTCCCTTTCTGCATGACCGGGATTCTAAAATTTCATTTTCCCCCTCATTTTATTGGGCCTATAGTCTTTCTGCCTGCAGAACATAAACTTAGTTAAGACCTATAAGGAAAGAAAAATGATCGTTTCAGCACCCGCCGATTATCGTGAGGCCGCCCGTCATCGTCTTCCTCGATTTCTGTTTGATTATATTGACGGCGGCGCGGTAGCAGAAAATACCATGCACGCGAACTCAACTGAACTCGCCTCAATTGCGCTGCGTCAGCGGGTGCTTTGCGGTGTTGGCGACCCGACGCTGACGACGAATATCCTTGGAACGTCATGGGCAATGCCGGTCGCACTGGGCCCTGTCGGAGCCACTGGCATGTACGCACGGCGCGGTGAAGTCAAAGCGGCGCGCGCCGCAACCGACGCCGGCATCCCTTATACCCTTTCCACGGTATCGGTATGCCCGATTGAAGAAGTTGCACAGCATGCCTCCGGTGAACTCTGGTCACAGCTGTACGTACTTAAAGATCGCGGTTACATGCGCAATGCCCTCGAACGCTCGTGGGCCGCAGGAATGAAAACGTTGGTTTTCACCGTCGATATGCCCATCCCCGGCTCGCGCTATCGCGATAATCGCTCGGGGATGTCCGGACCGCGCGCCACCCTGAGACAATACCTGCAGGCCTGTACCCATCCCCGCTGGGCCATAGACGTTGGGCTGGCTGGCAGACCCCTGTCGTTTGGTAACATTGAAGCCTACACCGGACACAAGATGACGATGGACGACTATATGGGGTTTATAAGCAATAACTTCGACCCCTCCATTGCTTGGCACGATCTGGAGTGGATACGCGACAGCTGGAAAGGGAAGTTGATTATCAAGGGCATCCTTGACCCTGAGGATGCAAAGAATGCCGTCCGTCTGGGCGCTGATGGCATCGTGGTTTCTAACCACGGGGGCCGGCAGCTTGATGGCGCAATCCCAACGGCCAGGGCGCTGCCTCGGGTGGTGGATGCCATCGGCGATGACCTTACGGTTCTGGTCGATTCCGGGGTGCGTTCCGGGGTAGACGTTATCCGGATGCTTGCCCTTGGCGCGAAAGGGGTACTGCTGGGACGTTCATATATTTATGCGCTGGCGACGGCAGGAGAAGCTGGCGTCGCACACCTGCTGCGCCTGTATGCTGAAGATATGAAGGTGACGATGACTCTGACGGGCGCAGCATCACCGGCGGATATTCGCGCTGACTGCCTCGACCGTTTAGAGAAAGAGATGGCGCAGCTAGCCAGGACGCATTCCGGACAATAAGCGGTGCATGAGAGCCACGCGACCAGACCGGCGCTAAGCTTAGCGCGGCTGGTCGCCCGCTAATTTAGCATCAGGAAACGACAATAGTGGCTGATTTATGCGACTTTCATCATGGCATCGTATTGATCCAGGTCTCGTTTATGGCACATGAGGGATATCTGCGCGGATAAAGTGAGCGGTTTTACACCGTCAGGATGCCGCGCTTCTCTCCTGTCTCATGCCGCTGAAGTGGGGAAACCGTGACGCCTGGCAGACCACGCCACCAGGAGCGTAGCCAGCAACAGCACCAGCAGCGCAGGAGAGAATGCCCCTACGCCGAGACTCTCCAACAGCAAGCCGCCAACAATCCCGCCGCAGGCAATCGCCGCATTCCAGGCGGTAACCAGCATGGACTGCGCCATATCGGCAGCCTCGCCCGCACTCCTCGCCAGCGCGGTCTGAAACAAGGTCGCCGCCCCGCCGAAAGCCACACCCCACATCACTACCGCCGCGTAGACCGCGATGGGATCGCCGCCCGCCGTCCCCAGCAGCCATGCCGCCAGGCCGAATAAGACCGTGCTTGCCAGGGTCAGCGCGCGCAGGTGCCGGTCGATCAGCACGCCGACAACCCAGATGCTGAATAGCGAGGTCATGCCAAAAACCAGCAGCACCACATCGGTGCGATCCGCCATTCCCGCCCTCATCAGAAATGGCGCAATGTAGGTATAAAGGATGTTATGCGCAAGAACGAAGGCCAGCACGACGAACAGCACCGGGCGAATCCCCGGCAGGCTGAACACCTGGCGCAACGAGAAACGTTTGCCCGCGGGCTGCCCCGCAAAGTCCGGCACTCTCAGTCTCACCCAGACCATCAGCATTAGCGCCATCAGGCTCATGATGGCAAAGCACATGCGCCATCCCAGCAAATTGCCGAGCAAAGTACCGGCAGGTACGCCCAGCGACAGCGCCAGCGGTGTCCCCACCATCGCGATAGCGATAGCGCGGCCCTTCTGAGCGTCAGGCACCATCCGCGCCGCATAGCCCGCCAGCAGCGCCCATAGCAGCCCCGCCGACACGCCTGCCAGGAAACGTGCCACTATGGTCAGCGCATAGCTGGCGGAGAGCGTCGTCACCAGGTTGGCAATAGCGAAACCCGCGATGGCGGCCAGCAGCAACGGCCGGCGACGGACACCTTGAGTGGCGGCGGTCAGCGGAATGGCGGCCACCAGAGAGCCGATGGCATAGACAGTGACCGTCTGGCCGACCCATGCTTCACTGACGGCCAGGCCTTGCGCCATTTGGGGCAACAGGCCAGCCGGTAGCGCTTCGGTCAGAATGGTAATGAAAGCCGCCATCGCAAGCGCCAGCAGCGATGCGACGGGCATGGGTTCCTGCATCGTCGAATTCATCGCTCAGCCCCCGGAGCGCCGTAGACCGCATCGCGCAGATCGGTGACGAAGCGCCCCGACATGCCTTCATACAGGGTGTTGGTGAAAGCGACGACGCTAAGCCCCTGCGCGCGATCCACGAACCATGAGTGGCCATAGGCGCCTCCCCAACGCCAGGTGCCTTCTGATTCAGGCGAGGCGGCCAGCGTCGGATCGCGCAGGACCGAAAATCCCAACCCAAAGCCGAAGCCCGGTACATTGGGCAGCGCCATATTCGTCGTCCGATCGCGCGCCATTTCCGCAATCAGTTCGTTGGGCAAAATCGCCCCCTGCCCCTGACGCAGGGCTTCCAGCAGGCGCATAAAGTCTTCGGCCGTTCCCGCCATGCCCGCGCCGCCCGAAGGAAATGCCTGCGGATTGAAGATGCGCTGAGGACTGTAGCGAATGCCGACCACCCCGTCGAAGGGTGAAACGATTTCCCCTTCCGCCAGCGGGTGCGGCTGAGGTTCATCGTTCACGTAAGCGGTCGCTACGCGCTGCGCATCCCGCGCGATAAAGCCGGTATCCGCCATGGCCAACGGGCCGGTCACGAGCTGATGTACGGCGATATCAAGCGGTTCGCCATACACCCGTTCGATCAAGGCGCCCAGCACATCGGTTGCCAGTGAATAGCCCCAGCTTGTGCCTGGCTCGTACAGCAACGGCACGCTGGCGATGCGGCGCAGGTTCTCCGCAAGGCTAATACCGGACATATCCATACCGTCCGACACGCCGGCCCGCGCATAGGGCCCCCGGGTATCCGTCTCGAAGAAGCGATAGCCCAGCCCTGCGGTGTGGCTCAGCAATTGCCATACGGCGATCCGCGCAGGCTGGCCGTCGGCCAACCGTGGTCTGAACTCGGGCAACCAGCGTTCGAGAGCGTCATCCAGATTGAGCCGACCTTGAGCCACCAGCACCAGCGCCGCCGTTGAGACGATGGTCTTGCTCACCGATGCCAGACGGAAGATAGCATCCGTGGTCATTGCCCGACGGCTTTCGCTGTCGGCCCAGCCAGCGGCCTGGCGGTGAAGAAGCACGCCGTCGCGGGCGACCAGGACCACGGCGCCGACCAGACGGCGTTCATCCAGCGCCTTCTGAACAGCGGCCTGAATACGGGCGGACAGATGTGCAAGCGGGACGCCTGCGTGCAGAGACAAGGCGGGAACAGACATGGGCAACTCCTTTCATCAGTGAACATTCCCGCATGATAGAAACGCAGCTATTAAAGAAAAAGTAGGGTACAGTTCCGTTCTTAGCGGAACTATTTGTCCGCAATGGAGGTATGAAGTGGACAACCTGAATGGCTTCGTCGTGTTCGTCCGGGTCGCCGAGACACGCAGCTTCGTCGCGGCCAGTCGGCTGCTGGGCGTGTCGGCATCCGCCATCGGCAAAAGCGTGGCGAGGCTGGAAGAGAAGCTTGGCGTGCGCCTGTTTCACCGCAGCACGCGCAGCATCACCCTGACGGCCGAGGGAACGCTGTTCCTGGAGCGCAGCCGACGTATCCTTGCCGAGATCGAAGCCGCGGAAATGGAGTTGTCGCAGGCGACGGCCGCGCCGCGGGGCCGGTTACGGATCAGCCTGCCCCTGGTCAGCTCGCTGGTGTTACCGGTGCTTGGCGAGTTCATGCGCGAATACCCGGCCATCGAGCTGGATCTGGACTTCACCGATCGGCTGGTCGAGGTGATCGAAGAGGGGTTCGACGTGGTGGTAAGAACAGGAGATCCGACGGACTCGCGCCTGTCCGCGCGGAAGCTGGGCACCTTCCGCTCAATGCTGGTCGCCTCGCCCGATTATCTGGCGCGACGAGGTATACCCGAAGTGCCCGCCGATCTGCTGGATCACACCTGCCTGCACTACCGCTTTCCCAACAGCGGTAAGCTGGAGCCGTGGGCGCTGCGGCAAGCGCCGGGAGAAGCCGATCTGCAGCTCCCCACCTCAATGATCTGCAACAATATTGAGACGCGGGTGTGCTTTGCGCTTCAGGGCCTGGGAATCGCCTGTCTGCCGGAATTCTCGATCAGAGAACCGCTGGCAGATGGACGGTTGCGCACCATTCTGGCCGATCGCGTGGAGCGTACTGGCGTCTTCTACGTGCTCTGGCCCGCCAGCAGGCATCCCTCGCCTAAAATTCGGGCGATGGTCGACTTCCTCTGTGCGCGGGTATTTCCGTCATCTGAAAGCAGATAATCCGCTCAGGGCAGAAGCTGAGCTTTCGGCGGCTGATGACGCGGTGAGACGAGCCACAATGCAAATCTCACCATCGGCAACAAAATCCAGGTTCCCTTAAATTTTTCATGGTCGATACCAGAAAGGATAATCCGTATTATGTAAGCAAATATGTCAAAAAACACGAGCTTACCCATGCAAGAATTCGGCATACTCTTTATCAGCGCGGTACTGGTTAACAATTTTGTCCTGTCCCGCTTCCTTGGGCTATGCCCGTTTATGGGAGCCTCAGGGAAACCCGAGATGGCGATAGGAATGTCGTTTGCGACAACCTTCGTCCTGACGCTGGTCAGCGCACTGGCATGGTTTTTTGATAATTATCTGCTGGTGCCCTACGAACTGACCTATCTCCGCGTGATGGTCTATATTTTTGCCAGCGCGGTTGTGGTTCAGCTCACAGAGACTATTATCCGAAAAACCAGCCCTGCCCTGTATCGTCTGTTAGGTATTTTCCTGCCACTGATCACCACCAACTGCGCAGTTCTGGCAGTGCCGCTCATCAATATTACTCAGAACAACGGATTCCTTCTTTCTACGTTCTATGGCTTCAGCGCCGCCTTTGGTTTCTCACTTGTGCTGGTGCTCTTCTCGTCGCTTCGCGATCGTCTGAAAGCCGCTAATGTGCCGGCCCCCTTCAAAGGCTCTCCGATATCGCTTATTACCGCGGGTCTGATGTCGCTGGCTTTTATGGGATTCACTGGGTTAACGGAGGCGTAGTATCCGCCGTATTTATCACGAAACGGCTTAATAAGGCGGGTAAGGCGTGGGAGGAGGACATTAACAGCACCTGGCAGTTCAGAATCAGCCACAACTCATTGTTAGCATAAACGTTATCATTTTAACTGGCACTCTTTGCTTATTTCATTCTCAATGTCTCTGTCTTCCGCGTGCTCTACAAGTCGTTTAAATTGACGCTTGAGCTTAATCCCAGAGGGAGTACAACTTTTCGAGTCCGCAATCTGTACCGCAGCACTGTATGCGTTGTAGCAACGGTCAACATCTGACACGTCCTTTTTGCAGTTGCTGAAAACAATAAAAGTACTGTCGGGATGTTGTAACATTTTTTCTATTTCAGTATTGGTCTGTGATTCACGGAGTATTTTGGGGAAAAACAGGACTATTGCTAACGCGACCAGTACTGCGCCAATCATCGTCATTAATTTGAATGTCATACTCATTATCTCACTGACGCAATGCTTGTGCCCGGTTAACCATATATGGACGCACCGGGTGATGCAAGTACTGGTTCGATGCGGTTTGCGACCATAT
>NZ_PIBO01000041.1:0-48183 GCF_002806725.1 Raoultella sp. T31 | reverse complement strand
TCCATGTCACTTTGAGTGCCCACACAGATTGTCTGATAAATTGTTAAAGAGCAGTTGCGACGCGCTTTAGCGCTCTGTCGCGAGGTCCCGTATAATACGTTTTCCTCATTCAGAGTCAAGCATTTATTTTTGCTTTTCTCTGGCAGAATTTCCGCAGAAACCCTGCTGACCCGGCGGCTTGTCTGCCGTTGTTCCGTGTCAGTGGAGGCGCATTATAGGGAGTTCTGAGACGTTGACAAGCCCTGTTTTAAAAAAACTTTTCAACCGCTCAAAATCCCGCCATCACGCCCATTTTACGTGCTATTTGCTCGTCATTTGTGCGACTTCCCGCGCAAAATTGGCAACCTGCTTCCAGTCGGTATAGACGACTTCTTTACTGGTATCCGTTTCACCGCCGGTCATCTTCATTATCAGGCGAATCATGAAGCGATCGTACCAACGATAGCGCGGGTAGCGCAGCGCGCCGGCAAACACCGCGCTGCGCTGCGGTTGCCATGGCGAATTAAGCAGAAACTTACGCGTATAGCTATTGGTCTGCGGCGTGCGCTTCTCTGGCTTACGCGCAACGAGGTTGACCGAGAAAAATGCCCCCGGCAGCGCATTCAGCGACTGCAGATGTTTCTTCACGAAACGGTCCAGCGCCGGATGAAAGTGCCCGTAACGAATCGAGGCGCCAATCACCACGCGATCGTAGTGGTGCCATTCAACCTCTTCCGTACGGTTGAGATTAACCGTATCCGCATCGATACCCAGCTCTTTCAGCTCAGAGGCCAGGAAGGAGGCAATTTCACGCGTCTGCCCGTCGCGGGTGGAGAATAATATCAACGTTTTCACAAGCACTCCGGTTATTCGCGCCAGAAAGTGGGGGTAAAGAGCACCAGTAAGGTGAACACTTCCAGACGACCAAACAGCATATTAGCAATCAAGATCCATTTCGCGACCGGGTTCATTGTCGCGAAGTTATCCGCCACTACGCCAAGTCCTGGCCCGAGGTTGTTTAACGTTGCCACAACCGAGGCGAAAGCAGAAAAGTCATCCACTCCGGTCGCAATGATAGCCAGCATGCTAATAATGAACACCAGCGCATAGGCAGAAAAGAATCCCCATACCGCCTCCAGAATACGTTCCGGCAGCGCACGGTTACCTAACTTAATGCTATATACCGCATTCGGATGCACCAGACGCTTGAGTTCGCGGTTCCCCTGCTTGAACAACAGCAGTATGCGGATAACTTTCAGACCGCCGCCCGTCGACCCGGCACAACCGCCAATAAATGCCGAGCACAATAGCAGCACCGGCAGGAATAACGGCCAGCGCGCGATGCTGTCGGTGGTAAAGCCCGCCGTCGTCGCCATCGAAACCACCTGGAAGAAGGCCTGATTCAGCGTCGTCAGCGCCGAGCTGTACACATCATGCAACCACAGCACCAGCGTACAAATCACCACCAGTGTCAGTTGGACACCAATAAACATGCGGAATTCAGGATCGCGCCAGTACACCTTCAGACTGCGGCCGCTGAGCAATGAAAAATGGAGGCCATAGTTACAGCCTGAGATCAGCAGGAAAACCGCAATAATCGTATTAATGGCTGGACTGTTAAAATACCCTACGCTGGCGTCATGCGTAGAGAAGCCGCCAATCGCGATAGTCGAAAAGCTGTGACCGATGGCATCAAATGCCGGCATACCCGCGAACCAGAGCGCAAGCGCGCAGGCCACCGTCAACAATACGTAGATAAGCCACAGCGTTTTGGCCGTCTCGGCGATACGCGGGCGCATCTTATTGTCCTTCAGTGGTCCCGGCATTTCCGCCCGATACAACTGCATCCCGCCGACGCCCAGTATCGGCAGTATTGCTACCGCCAGCACAATGATCCCCATACCGCCAAACCACTGCAGCATCTGTCGATAGAAGAGGATGGCATGAGGTAAAGAGTCCAGCCCCACCAGGGTGGTAGCGCCCGTTGTGGTCAGGCCCGAGAATGACTCAAAAAACGCATCCGTTATCGTCAGATTCGGCTGTTCGGCGAAAATAAACGGTAGCGCACCGACGCTGCCCAGCACGGTCCAGAAGAGTACGACAATCAGAAAACCCTCGCGGGATTTCAGTTCGCCCTTCTCACGACGGTTCGGCCACCATAGAAGAGAGCCTATCGCCAGCGCGACAAAAAAGGTCTGGGTAAACGCCCGCCCCGCGCCATCGCGGTATAACAGGGCCACTAATCCCGGAAGGATCATCGTCCCCGAAAACAAAATGACCAACAGTCCAACGATTCGGGTTATGGCGCGAAAATGCATCTCTGGCGCTTCCTTTGGTATGCAAAAAAATCAGGTGGGGATTATTCGTCAATCTTCAGTAATTGCAACGAACCACGACTAAAATCAGCCAGCTTTGTCGAAAAAGAGACCACTTCAGCTTGCGGAAGCGCCACACGAAGCTTGACGAAGGCCTGATAGTCACTATCGACAATTTGTCCTGAGAACTGAGCCAACAGCGTTTCAATGCCAGCTAACTGTCCATATTCACACTGCAAAGTATATGCGGTCAGCGGCGTCTTGCGCTGCGTTGTCAGCCCGGCAAGGGCCTGATGAACGCCACCGCCGTACGCTTTAACCAGACCGCCGGTTCCAAGCAAAATACCGCCGTAGTAGCGTACCACGACGGCCGTTATTTCGCCGACGCCGCTGCCCATCAGCTGCGCCAGCATAGGTTTACCCGCGGTGCCTGCTGGTTCGCCATCGTCGGAAAAGCCCAGCTGTTGAGAGTCATTGGGTGGCCCGGCCACCCACGCCACACAATGATGACGGGCGTCAGGGTGCTCCGCCCTGACCGACTCAACAAACGCCTTTGCCGCTACCACGCCATCGGTATGCGCCAACCGCGTGATAAAACGACTTTTTTTAATCTCTTCGACAAAGGTCACCGGCGCGGCCGGTATCAACCAACTTTCCATTACGCCAGTTTCAGGTCACGCGTCATATTTTCAACACTGTTTTCGTGGATGACGACGTTATCTTCAATACGGATGCCGCCAAACGGCTTCAATGCTTCAATTTTTTGCCAGTTGAAGTGTTTGCTGAACGACCCTTCACGCCACGGCGCCAGCAGAGATTCAATAAAGTAGATGCCCGGCTCGATGGTCAGCACCATACGCGGCTGCAAAATACGCGTGCAGCGCAGATACGGATACTTCGACGGCGCCGCCAGATGAGTACCGGTATCATCCTGCATGAAACCGGCCACATCATGGACCTGCAGGCCCAGCGGGTGACCGATACCGTGCGGCATAAACGGCCCGGTCAGATCGTTTTCAACCATGGCCTCTTCGCTCATGTCGGTCACGATTTGGTACTTACGCAACAGTTTAGCGATGCGTTGGTGGAACTGGATGTGGTAATCCACATAGCTTTTGCCCGCCTTCATCGTGCTAATCAGAGCCAGCTGCTCATCGTTAACGTCTTTAATCAAATGGGCAAAGTCATTGTCGCCATGTGCCGCCCAGGTACGCGTCAGGTCTGCCGCATAGCCGTTGTATTCCGCCCCGGCATCCAGTAAGAAACTGCGCGCTTCTGCCGGCGCGCGATGATCCAGTTTGGTGTAATGCAGTACAGAGGCGTGTTCGTTAAGCGCCACGATATTGCTGTAAGGCACATCGGTGTCGCGATGACCGGTAGCCGTCAGATACGCCTGGTTGATATCGAATTCGCTCATTCCGGAGAGGAATGCCTCATGGGCCGCGCGATGCCCGTTAACCGCCGACTTCTGCGCTTCGCGCATGCAGGCCAACTCATAATCGGTCTTAAAGGAACGATAGTAGTGCAGGAAATCAATCACCCCTTTCGGGTTGATATGACTGGCAGCGATCTCCAGACCAAGCGCCCGCTCCGGCACCGGCCCGATATAGGCGATATTGCCGCGCGCCGCAGGCAGCTGGCTACCGATACCGTCGGCTTTCGGCAGGGCAATCACTTCAACCTCTTCCGTCCAGAACGAGGTCGGCAGCGGTTCAACGTTATGCCAGTAATCGACCGGCAGGTAGAACCACAGTTTCGGTTTGTTGACGCCATCAACCAGCAGCCAGCAGTTGGGCACCTGCGTCACCGGGACCCAGGATTTAAATTGCGGATTGACCTTAAACGGGTACGGATGGTCGTCCAGGAAGACATTGATCAGCTCGCCGGAGTGAATCAGCAACGCATCAAGATTAAAACGAGCCAAAGCATCACGGGTACGTTCTTGTAGGGTAACGATATGATTTTTATAGAGCGCGGCTAGTGATTCCATCTTTCATCCTTTGCTTTTATTAGATGTGATTCCCCGCATCTTAGCACATCGGCCCCAGGCAGGGTGATTTCCGCCGGGTGTGATCAGGCCAGCATTTATTTAAAGACTCGTTTGCAATTCTTTAACATAAATCCCACACTCCGTTGCATCTGGTACGACCAGATCACATTGCTGGATTCAGGAGACTGACATGCTCTACAAAGGCGACAACCTGTACCTCGACTGGCTGGACGATGGCATTGCCGAACTGGTGTTCGATGCTCCCGGCTCGGTGAACAAGCTCGATACCGCAACCGTAGCCAGCCTCGGTGAGGCGCTGGAGGTGCTCGAAAAACAACGCGATCTTAAGGGGCTGCTGCTGCGCTCCGGAAAAGCGGCCTTCATCGTCGGCGCCGACATTACCGAATTTCTGTCCCTGTTCCAGGTACCACAGGAGCAGTTGAGCCAGTGGCTCCATTTTGCTAACAGCGTCTTTAACCGTCTGGAAGATTTACCGGTGCCGACTATTTCAGCGGTGAACGGCTATGCGCTGGGCGGCGGCTGCGAGTGCGTGCTGGCGACGGACTACCGTCTGGCTACGCCGGATCTGCGTATCGGCCTGCCGGAAACCAAACTGGGCATCATGCCGGGCTTCGGCGGCTCAGTGCGTATGCCGCGTCTGCTCGGCGCCGATAGCGCGCTGGAAATCATCGCCGCAGGCAAAGATGTCGATGCCGAACAGGCGCTGAAAATCGGCCTCATCGATGGCATCGTCAAACCAGAGAAGCTGCGCGATGGCGCGCTTGCTATTCTGCGTCAGGCTATTAACGGCGAGCTGGACTGGAAAGCGCAGCGCCAGCCGAAGCTGGAGCCATTGAAGCTCAGTAAAATTGAAGCGGCCATGAGCTTCACCATCGCCAAAGGCATGGTGGCGCAGACCGCCGGGAAGCACTATCCGGCGCCGATGACGGCGGTAAAAACCATCGAAGCGGCCGCGCGTTTTGGCCGCGAAGAAGCCCTGAATCTGGAAAACCAAAGCTTTGTCCCGCTGGCGCACACCAAAGAGGCGCGCGCGCTGGTTGGTATCTTCCTTAACGATCAGTATGTCAAAGCCAAAGCGAAGAAGCTGACCAAAAACGTTGAGACGCCGAAACAGGCCGCCGTGCTGGGTGCCGGGATCATGGGGGGCGGTATAGCCTATCAGTCCGCCTGGAAAGGCGTGCCGGTGCTTATGAAGGATATCAACGACAAATCGCTGACGCTGGGCATGAACGAAGCCGCTAAGCTGCTCAACAAGCAGCTTGAGCGCGGCAAAATCGATGGGCTGAAGCTGGCCGGCGTTATTGGCACGATTCACCCGACCCTCGATTATGCTGGCTTTGAGCGCGTAGATGTCGTGGTCGAAGCCGTCGTCGAGAATCCGAAAGTGAAAAAGGCCGTGCTGGCGGAAACCGAAGAGAAAGTCCGCCCGGATACGGTTCTGGCTTCTAACACCTCAACGATTCCAATCGGTGAACTGGCCAGCGTCCTGAAGCGGCCGGAAAACTTCTGCGGTATGCACTTCTTTAACCCGGTGCATCGCATGCCGCTGGTAGAAGTGATTCGCGGGGAAAAAACCTCAGATGACACCATCGCAAAAGTCGTGGCCTGGGCGAGCAAAATGGGCAAAACGCCGATCGTGGTTAACGACTGCCCCGGCTTCTTCGTCAATCGCGTGCTGTTCCCCTACTTTGCCGGATTCAGCCAACTGCTTCGCGACGGCGCGGACTTCCGCAAGGTCGATAAGGTGATGGAGAAACTGTTCGGCTGGCCAATGGGCCCGGCATACCTGCTCGACGTGGTCGGTATCGATACCGCGCACCACGCGCAGGCGGTAATGGCCGCCGGCTTCCCGCAGCGCATGCAGAAAGATTATCGCGACGCGATCGACGCGCTGTTCGACGCCAGCCGTTTCGGCCAGAAAAACGCTCTCGGCTTCTGGCGGTATAAAGAAGACAGTAAAGGCAAACCGAAGAAAGAAGAAGATCCGGCCGTCGACGCCCTGCTGGCGGAAGTCAGCCAGCCACAGCGTGAGTTCAGCGACGATGAGATTATCGCCCGGATGATGATTCCGATGGTCAACGAAGTGGTCCGCTGCCTGGAGGAAGGTATTATCGCCAGCCCGGCGGAAGCGGATATGGCGCTGGTTTATGGTCTTGGTTTCCCTCCGTTCCACGGCGGCGCATTCCGCTGGCTGGATACCCAGGGCAGCGCAAAATATCTCGATATGGCGCAGCAGTATCAACACCTCGGCCCACTGTACGAAGTGCCGGAAGGGCTGCGTAATAAAGCACGCCATAACGAACCCTATTATCCCCCGGTAGAACCAGCCCGCCCGGCGGGCACTCTGAAAACGGCTTAAGGAGTCACAATGGAACAGGTTGTCATTGTTGATGCAGTTCGCACCCCGATGGGCCGTTCGAAGGGCGGCGCCTTTCGCCACGTGCGCGCGGAAGACCTCTCCGCGCACCTGATGCGTAGCCTGCTGTCGCGTAACCCGTCGCTTGATCCGGCCGCGATTGACGATATCTACTGGGGCTGCGTACAGCAAACGCTGGAGCAAGGTTTCAACATTGCGCGTAACGCCGCGCTGCTCGCAGAGATCCCGCATTCGGTACCGGCGACGACGGTCAACCGCCTGTGCGGTTCATCAATGCAGGCGCTGCACGATGCGGCGCGGATGATCATGACCGGCGACGCCAGCGTCTGCCTGATTGGCGGCGTCGAGCATATGGGTCACGTCCCGATGAGCCACGGCGTGGATTTTCACCCGGGTCTGAGCCGTAACGTGGCAAAAGCGGCCGGGATGATGGGGCTGACCGCCGAAATGCTGGCGCGTCTGCACGGTATCAGCCGGGAGATGCAGGACCAGTTCGCCGCGCGTTCCCACGCTCGCGCATGGGCGGCAACGCAGTCCGGCGCATTTAAAGCGGAAATCATTCCGACAGGCGGCCATGATGCCGACGGCGTGCTGAAGTCATTTAACTATGATGAGGTGATCCGCCCGGAAACCACCGTGGAAGCGCTGGCAGCGTTAAGGCCCGCCTTCGACCCGGTGACCGGTACCGTCACGGCAGGTACCTCATCCGCGCTCTCCGACGGCGCAGCCGCCATGTTATTAATGAGCGAAAGCCGCGCCCGCGAGCTGGGGCTGAAACCACGCGCTCGCGTGCGCTCCATGGCGGTGGTCGGCTGTGATCCATCGATTATGGGCTATGGTCCGGTACCGGCATCGAAGCTGGCGCTGAAAAAGGCCGGACTGACTACCAGCGATATCAACGTTTTTGAAATGAACGAGGCGTTTGCCGCGCAGATCCTGCCGTGCATTAAAGATCTTGGCCTGATGGAGCAGATCGACGAGAAGATCAATCTTAACGGCGGCGCGATTGCCCTCGGTCACCCGCTTGGCTGCTCGGGCGCGCGCATCAGTACCACCTTACTTAACCAGATGGAGCGCAAAGACGCGCAGTTCGGTCTTGCCACTATGTGTATTGGTTTAGGTCAGGGGATCGCCACGGTATTTGAGAGAGTGTAAACCAACAACTCAGGCCGGATAAGCCACGCGCCATCGGGCTTTTGCCCGGGGCGCAACGCTTATCCGGCCTACAGAGGTATCTCTGCGCCATTGACGTCATTGGCGCAGAGAGAAGCGTTTAGTTGCCGTTTTTCCCGCCTGTCAGGGGCGGGTTTTTTATTTCTGTCGTTCTCTGCCCCTCTCCCTGAAGAAAAGGGCGTGAGAATCAGATAAAGGCAAACGCATCGCCGAACAGGCGATCTTCGCGGGCATTGCGCTCATTACAAAACAGCTCACGGGCAATTTTTGCCATCTCGAAGCGGCCGGCAATATAAATATCATGCTCTGCCAGGGTGCCATAGTCCTGCAGTACCGCGGTCAATACGGTGCCAGAGCGCCCACGCCACTCTTCTTCCGGCTGTTCCACAACCGGCTCAACACGCAGACCCGGATGTTCCACGCTCAGCGCTTCCAGCTCAGCCAGATCGTAGAGATGTTTCGCTTCGCGACCGCCCCAGTACACTGCAATATCGCGGTTCGGGTTGCGGGCCAGCGCCGTGAGCAGAATGGAACGCACATAGGAGAACCCGGTTCCTCCGGCGATGAGAATCAGCGGACGATCTTCATCCTCACGCAGCCAGGCTTCACCATGCGGAATATCAACCTCGATCTCGCGCTCTTTCAGAATGCGATCCATGACCGCCATCGCATACAGGTTGAGCTCAGAGGCGCCAATATGCAGTTCAATACATTCCTGCTCCGCCGGTGTGGAAGCCATGGAGAACGGACGCTTGTCGCGCTCGTCCATTACCACCATCAAATATTGACCAGCGCGGAAAGAAAACGCCGCTTCCGGCACTAATCGAACGCGATACACGGTATCGGTAATTGCCTCCACCGAGGTCACTTTACAGCTTAAGGTTGTCATGCGTCCCCTCTGTCGGGTCTATAGAGCAAAACAGCGGCGTTAGCCCCGCTTACTGTTATTTAAAGATAGCCAGCTCATCCCAGATGGCGTCAACACGTGCCGTCACCTCAGGATCTTTCTTAATAGGACGACCCCATTCACGCTGGGTTTCGCCTGGCCATTTATTTGTGGCATCCAGCCCCATTTTTGAACCCAGGCCGGAAACCGGCGAGGCAAAATCCAGGTAATCGATCGGCGTATTTTCTACCAGTACCGTATCACGAGCCGGGTCCATACGGGTAGTAATCGCCCAGATGACGTCGTTCCAGTCGCGCGCATTGACGTCATCATCGCAGACGATCACGAACTTGGTGTACATAAACTGGCGCAGGAACGACCAGACGCCCATCATCACCCGTTTTGCATGGCCAGCGTACTGTTTCTTCATCGTGACCACGGCCAGACGGTAGGAACACCCTTCCGGCGGCAGGTAGAAATCAACAATTTCCGGGAACTGCTTTTGCAGGATCGGCACGAAGACTTCATTCAGCGCGACGCCCAGGACCGCAGGTTCATCTGGCGGGCGCCCGGTATACGTTGAGTGATAAATCGCATCTTCACGCTGGGTGATATGCGTGACCGTAAATACCGGGAAATTATCCACTTCATTGTAGTAGCCGGTATGATCGCCATACGGCCCTTCCGGCGCCATTTCACCGGGCTCAATATACCCTTCCAGCACAATTTCCGCGCTGGCCGGTACTTCAAGATCGTTGGAAACGCACTTCACCACTTCGGTTTTGGTGCCGCGTAGCAGGCCGGCAAACGCATATTCTGAAAGCGTATCGGGAACCGGAGTCACGGCGCCAAGAATGGTCGCCGGGTCAGCGCCCAGCGCCACGGAGACCGGAAAACGTTCGCCCGGATGAGCCGCGCACCACTCCTGGAAATCCAGCGCGCCGCCGCGATGGGAGAGCCAGCGCATGATCAGCTTATTCTTACCAATGAGCTGCTGGCGATAGATGCCCAGGTTCTGCCGCTCTTTATGCGGACCGCGCGTGACCGTCAGTCCCCAGGTAATCAGCGGAGCAGCATCTTCCGGCCAGCAGGTCATGATCGGAATACGCGTCAGATCAACGCTGTCGCCTTCAATGATTTTTTGCTGGCAGGGCGCTCCGCGCAGACGCTTCGTCGGCATATTCAATACCTGCCTGAACTGCGGCAGCTTATCGAACAGATCGCGAAAGCCTTTCGGCGGTTCCGGCTCTTTCAGAAAAGCCAACAGTTTACCCACTTCACGCAGCGAGCTGACATCCTCCTGCCCCATTCCCATGGCGACGCGACGCGGTGTGCCAAACAGATTGCACAACACGGGCATGGTGTAGCCTTTCGGGTTTTCGAAGAGCAGGGCCGGGCCGCCGGCACGTAAAGTGCGATCGGCAATTTCGGTGATCTCAAGGTGCGGATCGACCGGCAGGGATATTCTTTTCAGTTCACCCTGCTGCTCCAGCAATGTCAGAAAGTCGCGTAGATCGTGGTATTTCATGGAGTTATTATTAACCTCTATACAGGCGGCTGATTATACGGTGTTCGCCAGCGCCATGCTGTATTTTTGTTAAATTAGAGTGAAAGAACATAGAATTTTTGATTTCACTTATATTGGCTTTCGCGATCGCACCAGGCTTTTGTTATGCTTGCTGCTAATAGAGTGGAAAGAGTTATTATGCAAGCCTGGTATTTACTGTATTGCAAACGTGGGCAGCTTCAGCGCGCCCAGGAACACCTCGAACGACAGGCAGTGAATTGCCTGATGCCGACGATCGCACTGGAAAAAATCATCCGCGGCAAACGCATTACGGTGAGTGAACCTTTGTTCCCCAATTACCTGTTTGTCGAATTCGATCCGGAAATTATCCACACGACGACTATCAGCGCCACGCGAGGTGTGAACAGCTTCGTTCGTTTTGGCGCCCAGCCAGCCACGGTACCGTCCGCGGTCATTCACCAGCTCTCTATCTATAAGCCGGAAGGTATCACCGACCCGGAAACGCCGCACGAAGGCGACTTCGTCTTGATTACCGACGGCGCGTTTGAAGGCCTGCAGGCTATCTTTAGCGAACCGGATGGTGAAGCGCGCTCCATGCTGCTGCTGAATCTGCTTAACAAACAGGTACTGCAAAGCGTCAAAAATACCGACTTTCATAAAATCTGACGGTACGCTTAAAAACGGATGCCAAAGAGCGTTCTGACATTCGCGTCAGTGATCTCTTCCAGCCGCTGAGCCTCCTCCCCGCGCCATCCGGCAATACTGGCCACAATATGCGGCAGGTATACTGGTTCGTTCCGGCGGGAAGCGGGCTTCGGGCTAAGATCGCGGGGCAGCAGATACGGGGCATCCGTTTCAATCAACAGGCGTTGTGCCGGGATATCCGGCAGCAGCTCGCGCAGCTCAAGCCCTCGTCGCTCATCGCAGACCCAGCCAGTGATGCCAATATACAAACCGCGGTTCACACAGGCACGCATTTCTTCGCGGGTTCCGGTGAAGCAGTGCAGCACCGCACCAGGCAGTTTATCCAGCCAGGGCGTGAGGAGCGCCAGAAAACGTTCATGGGCATCGCGGCAGTGCAAAAAAACCGGCATAGACAGCTCGGCTGCCAGCGCCAGTTGCGCGCTGAAGGCGGCTTCTTGCTCCTGCGGGGTTGAAAAGTTGCGGTTGAAGTCCAGCCCGCATTCACCGATAGCAACAACCTCCGGCTGGCGCGCCAGCTGAGAGAGGGAATCGGCCACCGACGCCGTCCAGCTGCTGCTGTCATGCGGATGCACACCGGCGGTTGACCAGCAGCGGGTATAGCGATGTGCCAGCTGCCGGGCCTGCTCGCTTTCATGCAGGTTAGTCCCGGTGAACAGCATGCCGGTCACGCCCGCCGCCTGAGCGCGGGCCACGACCTCATCGCGATCGCGGGAAAACTGTGGACTGGTCAGATTGACGCCGATATCAAACATCGCTTCTCCAATATGACAACCGCCCTGACGGGCGGCTGGTTACTCTTCTTTGCTGCCCGCTTCTTCAGCGGCGGCATCCTCGTCACGCGTCAGACGTTTTCCGGTATAGAAACGCGCGAAGAAAACCCCGATCTCAAACAAGCAGTACATCGGAATCGCCAGCAGCGTTTGCGAGAAGACATCCGGTGGCGTCAGCAGCATACCGACGACGAAGGCCCCCACCAGTACGTACGGGCGCTTCTTACGCAAATCGTCCGGGGTCGTGACGCCCATCCAGCACAGCAGTACGATCGCAACCGGCACTTCAAACGAAACGCCAAAGGCGATAAACAACGCCATGACGAAATCGAGATAGCTGCGAATATCCGTCGAGACCTGCACGCCCTCCGGCGCCGCGTGCGTCAGGAAGCCAAACGCCAGCGGGAAAACGACAAAATAGGCAAAGGCCATACCGATATAGAACAGCAGCGTACTGGAAACCAGCAGCGGCATCACCAGCCGACGCTCATGCTTATACAACGCCGGGGCAACAAACGCCCAGACCTGGTAAAGAATAACCGGCACCGACAGAATCACCGAGACCATGAAGGTCAGTTTGATCGGTGTAAAGAAAGGGGAAGCCACGTCGGTGGCGATCATCGTTGCACCCACCGGCATCTGCCGGATAAGCGGTGCGGAAACCAGCTGATAGATGTCGTTGGCGAAGTACACTAACGCCAGAAAAATGACCAGTATCGCGATGATGCTATTGATCAGGCGCTTACGCAGCTCAATCAAATGCGAAATTAGCGGTTGAGTATCTTCTACGCCCATTTTTACGGTTTATCACTCGATGCAGGGGAGGAATCGGAAGCGGTGACGGCCACTTTTTCTTTGGCGGCCGGGAGAGGCTCCGGCTGCGTAGCGGGGGAGGCTTCAGCAACACTCTCTTCCGGCGCATGCGCAGGCGCGCTGGCCTGATGTTCAGCCGTCGCCGGCGTAATATTCTGACGCTGCGCTTCACTGCCCTTCACTACCGGGTTATGAATCGTGTTTGCTTCGTCGCTCGCTTTCTCAGGATCATGGGCGGTATAAGAGCGTTTCATCGATTCAGCGGCTTCACGCAGCTCATCCATTGACGCTTTCAGCTCCGGCGTCAGGTTCTCCAGGCTCGCCTTTTCCACTTTCTTCAGGCTTTCCTGGAACTCCTGCAGTTTTAGTTCCTGAGTGATCTCATTTTGTACGGTAGCCGCCAGCGATCGTAACGTGCGAATCCAGCTGGCCACCGTTTTTACCGCTACAGGCAGTCGCTGTGGCCCCAGGACAATGAGGCCAATGACGAACACCAGCAGTAGTTCACTAAAACCGATATCGAACACGAATTACACCTGCTCTTTGTCGTGGCGTTTTGTCTCGTCTTTTTTCGCATCATCCGGCTTATCGGCGATCGATTTCGCCGTAAAATCTGCATCCGGAGCAGAATTTTCAGGTTTTTCATCATCGCTCATGGCTTTTTTAAAGCCTTTGATCGATGCCCCCAAATCTGATCCCAGCGAGCTCAGCTTTTTCGTCCCGAAAAGCAGAACCACAATGACGACGACAATTAATAACTGCCAAATACTGATACCACCCATACACGTTCCTCTATGACAGATGATGAATTATTAGGACGCATTATACACGTCATCCCGCGGGCCGCCTCTCTGTCAGACCGCTCGCATGATTTCGCGCAAAAACGAATGCGCTGCGATCAAGGCGCTTGCCATCAGTGCGTTTTCCGCCAGCCAATCAGCCAGGACACCGCGCCAGCGGCCATCAACCAGCCTGGCATCATGCCCCATTCCGGGCGGTGGATAAATAACAGCGTACCACTCAGTAACAGAACCGCACCTATACCAAACAGATAACGGGACTGCCCCTGGCGAACATGTCGCACCTGGAAGTCGCGCGCAATGCTATCCACGCTGGTCTGCAGCTGCTTGCTCTGCTGCAAAGTCTGGTACACCAGTTCAGGTATTTCCGGCATTCTTTCGATCCAGAACGGCGCTTTTTCTTTAAACGCACGCACCAGCGCCGGAATGCCGACCTGATCTTTAATCCACGACTCAAGGAAAGGTTTCGCCGTTTTCCACAAGTCTAACTGAGGATAGAGCTGGCGGCCTACCCCTTCTACGTAAAGTAATGTCTTCTGCAGCAACACCAGCTGCGGCTGCACTTCCATATTAAAGCGCCGGGCGGTGTTGAACAGGTTCAACAGCACATGGCCAAACGAGATCTCAGCCAGCGGCTTCTCGAAGATCGGTTCGCAAACGGTGCGAATAGCAAACTCGAACTCTTCAACATTGGTATCCGCAGGAACCCAGCCGGAATCCACGTGCAGCTCGGCGACTTTACGATAGTCGCGGTTGAAGAAGGCGATGAAGTTTTCCGCCAGGTAGCGCTTATCCTCTTTGTTCAGCGACCCCACGATGCCGCAGTCAATCCCGATGTACTGGGGGTTCTCCGGATGGTTGTAGCTGACAAAAATATTGCCCGGATGCATATCCGCGTGGAAGAAGCTGTCGCGGAACACCTGGGTGAAAAAGACCTGCACGCCGCGTTCCGCCAGCAGCTTCATGTTCGTGCCCTGCGCCTCCAGCGCCTCCACGTCGGAAACCGGGATCCCGTAAATCCGCTCCATGACCATCATGTTTTCGCTACAGTAATCGGAGTAGACCTCCGGTACATACAGCATCGGGCTGTCTTCAAAGTTACGCCGCAGCTGAATGGCGTTAGCAGATTCGCGTAACAGATTGAGTTCGTCCAGCAGCGTTTTTTCGTATTCGCGAACCACTTCCTGTGGGCGCAGGCGGCGACCGTCGGGCAGTAAACGCGGCACCCAGCGCGCAAGACGATAGATAAGTTTCATGTCCGCTTTAATCACCGGCACAATGTCCGGGCGGATCACCTTGATAACGACCTCTTTGCCGTTCTCTTTCAGCCGTGCGGTATGGACCTGCGCGATAGAAGCCGATGCCAGCGGTTCAATCGAGAAATCGTCAAACCAGGCCTCTACGGGAAGGCCGCCCATCGCCTGTTCGATCTGCTGTTTCGCCAGCCGGCCATCGAAGGGGGCCACGCGATCCTGCAGTAGCGCGAGCTGATCGGCAATTTGCGGCGGGAACAGATCGCGGCGGGTGGAGAGCATCTGGCCGAACTTGATCCACACCGGCCCCAGCTCCTGCAGCGCAAGACGCAGACGTTCACCGAGGGGTTGGTTTTTATGACGATTCGGCATCCAGAACAGCATTCGCCGTCCGATACGCAGCGGCAACGTGATACGCATTTTGGGAATGAGCTCATCAAGCCCATAGCTCAAAAAGGTGCGGATAATAAGATACAGGCGCCGTAATTCTCCTGGCGTCATTTGCCCTCCAGCGTTTCCAGCCGTTTTTCCAGCGCGGAAAGCGCGCGTTCTACAGCCGCGGTTTCTTCGCCAAACCAGGCCATTTCCAGCGGCCCTGGCGCCATACGCCACTCTTCGGTCAGCGCCTCAGCGACATAGCGCTGCTGACGCCGGGCGCCGTGCCGCAGAAAGCGCGCTCCGGAACGAAAGACCTTGCTGATCCCTTCCGCAACGATATCGCCGGTGTAAGGCGCCAGCAGTTCAGCCGGATCGAATTCCGCCAGGTCACATAGCGCCACCGTGTTCTGCACTACCTGCAGATCGCCCTGCACTTCCAGGTCACCGCTGCGAATAAGCGCAGTGAGCTGTTGACGGTTGCGCAGTTGGGGCAGCACGCTGAGGCGGGTAATGACGGTGCAGTCGGCATCGCCTTCCCAGTCCCCCAGCACATCCACCTGATGCTCGCCGAAGACCAGCACAACCGGCGTCGATAGCTCCTTCAGCTCAACGCGCAGCACCTTCCCCAGCAGACGCTGGCGAGCAGGTTTTAACGCTTTGTCGCGCCAGAGAAAGGTGTTGAGAGCGGTTTCAATGCCAGCGGTAACCAGTGGTTTGAAAGGCATGCGATCCCCCCTGTCAGAACTTATAACCGCGGTGCAACGCAACGATACCAGCCGTCAGGTTGTAGTAGTCGACGCTTTCAAAACCGGCGTCCTGCATCATGGCCTTCAGGGTCTCCTGATTCGGGTGCATGCGAATAGACTCCGCCAGGTAGCGATAGCTTTCACCGTCTTTGGCAACCAGTTCCCCTACGCGCGGCAGCACGTGGAAAGAGTAGGCGTCATAGGCTTTGCTGAGTGGCTCAATAATCGGTTTCGAGAACTCGAGCACCAGCAGACGACCGCCCGGCTTCAGGACGCGATACATTGAACGCAGCGCTTTGTCTTTATCGGTGACGTTACGCAGACCAAACGAAATCGTGATGCAGTCAAAAGTGTTGTCGGCAAACGGCAGCGCTTCCGCGTTAGCCTGGATGTATTCAACGTTGCCGACGATACCGATGTTGCGCAGCTTTTCGCGCCCCATTTTCAGCATGGAGTCGTTGATATCCGCCAGCATGACGCGACCCGTTTCACCCACCAGGCGAGAGAACTTCGCCGTCAGGTCGCCGGTGCCGCCGGCCAGATCCAGAACGGTCTGTCCACGGCGCACGCCGCTGCAATCGATGGTGAAACGCTTCCACAAACGATGAATCCCGAACGACATCAGATCATTCATAACATCATATTTTGCGGCCACAGAATGGAATACATGCGCCACCATGTCCGCCTTCTGCTCTTTGGCTACCGTCTGAAAACCAAAGTGCGTCGTTTCTTGTGAATCCTCAACCATCTTAATGCCTGCTTATCAAGAAAATGTTCACCGAGTGTAACAGATTCAGCGCATTTCCCATACGCTTCAACGCGGCGTAGCGGGCTCGCCGGGCATCACCTCATCGGCCGGATCGGCGGTAAATTCGTTATCTTCAAGCGATTTTTGGTCTTCTTCAGAACGATACTCATCGTCATGAGCCGTTGCCCGATCGACTAAATCAGGATTAATCCCGCGCTTCACTTCAACGCCGAGACCGCGGAACGCTTCTGCCTGTACCAGCAGATTCCCGCGCCCGGAAGCCAGCTTTTTCATCGCCTGACGATAGTTATCCTGAGCTTTATCCAGGCTCTGCCCGATGGCGGACATATCATCAACGAACAATCGCATTTTGTCGTACAGCCGACCTGCGCGCTCAGCGATTTTCTGCGCATTGCGACTTTGATGTTCATAGCGCCAGAGATTGGCAATCGTGCGCAGCGCCACCAGCAGCGTCGTCGGGCTGACCAGCATAATGTTGTTCTTCAGTGCTTCGCTGATAAGCTCAGGCTGACGGTCGATAGCCAGCAGGAAAGCTGGCTCCACGGGAATAAACATCAGCACATAGTCGAGCGAACGCAGGCCCGGCAGCTGCTGATAATCTTTACGCCCGAGCAGGCGAATATGGTTACGTACCGAGGCGATATGCTCCTGCAGCGCCGCCTCGCGGGTATAGTCGTCTTCGGCATTAAAATAGCGTTCGTAGGCAACCAGCGTCATTTTGGCATCAATGACCACGTCCTTCCCCTGCGGCAGGCGGACGATCACATCGGGCTGCATGCGCGAACGACTTTCCG
The DNA here is from genome assembly GCF_002806725.1 of Raoultella sp. T31. Lineage (NCBI taxonomy): Bacteria > Pseudomonadati > Pseudomonadota > Gammaproteobacteria > Enterobacterales > Enterobacteriaceae > Klebsiella > Raoultella sp. T31. Next base: position 30,886 of record NZ_PIBO01000041.1, on the reverse strand, counting down.
TTTCGATACTGACCTGGGTCTGGTATTCATATCCTTCGCGTAACCCGGAAGCTTCCAGCACGCGGGTTAACACCACTTCGCCCCAGTTACCCTGCGTTTTGTTATCCCCTTTCAACGCTCGGGTCAGGTTCAACGCCTCCTGTGCCATCTGCGCGTTCAGCTGCTGCAGATTGCGGATCTCATGAGCCAGGGTATGCCGCTCACGCGCCTCCTGGCCAAAACTGTCCTGCACCTGGCGGCGGAAACCGTCCAGCTGTTCACGCAGCGGCGTCAGCAGGCCATGCAAACTCTGCCGGTTCTGCTCCTCAACGCGCCGGTTGCTGTGTTCGAAAATGCGGTTTGCCAGGTTTTCAAACTGCTCGCTCAGACGCTGTTCGCTGTTCGCCATCTGACGAATTTTATCCTCGGCGTGTATCCGGGTAGATTCAAGGCGGGTGGTGACTTCGCGGAGATCGGCCTCCAGAGAGCTATTGATGTCGCGCAGGCTGCGCAGTTCGTTATTCAGCAGCTCGCATTCATCGCGCCAGTGGGCCTCCTGCACCAGCTGCTGGCGCGCGGCGCTGAGTTCGATATCCAGTTCGCGACGCTCCTCGATAAGATCGGCGCGCACCTGGTCAGCTTTGGCTTTAGTCGCCAGCCATCCTGCGACCAGCCCTACGGCCAGCGCCACAACGGCACTTATCACAATCGAGATATCCACAACGCCCCCTGCGGCAACAGCTTACGACACAAAAATAGAATTGTGCTGTATAAACGTCCAGTTTAAAAGCGATTTCCTGCGAGGCGCCGCGCAAAAAACAAAGGCCGGAAGATCCGGCCCTGGGGTGAGAAGTGAGGAATTACAGCAGGCGGCGAGCCGCTTCCACGACGATTTTTACCGCGTGGCTTTCGGTTTGCTTCATGGTTTCCGCGTTCGGAATTTCCTGCTGGGTACGGTTGACGATAACTCCGGCGACCATCCCGGCACGCAGCCCCTGGCTGGCGCACATGGTCAGCAGGGTCGCCGACTCCATCTCGTAGTTCATGACTCCCATGGACTGCCACTCTTCCATAGACCCTTTAAAACGGCTGACCACGCGACCGGAGAAGGTGTCGTAGCGCTCCTGGCCTGGGTAGAAGGTGTCAGACGATGCGGTCACGCCGATATGGGTGGTCGCCCCGATCGATTTTGCCGCTTCCACCAGCGCAGTGGTGCAGGCAAAGTCAGCTACGGCCGGGTATTCCATCGGCGCAAAGTGCAGACTCGCGCCGTCGAGACGTACGGATGCGGTGGTGACCAGCACGTCGCCGACGTTAATGTGTGGCTGGATAGCGCCGGTGGTGCCGATACGCAGGAAGGTCCGAATCCCCAGCTGCGCCAGCTCTTCAACGGCAATGGACGTTGACGGGCCGCCGATACCGGTAGAGCAGACAATGACCGACTTGCCATCCAGTTCAGCACGCCAGGAGGTAAATTCGCGATGAGATGCCAGTTTGACCGGCTTATCCATCAGCGCAGCGATCTTTTCCACACGCTCCGGATCGCCAGGGACGATAGCCAGCGTAGCCCCTTGTAAATCGTTTTTGGTGAGGCCGAGATGAAAAACATCAGACTTAGACATAAAAAACTCCTCTGTGGGTCGAATTATCAGCAGAAGCAAAACGGTACTGTACAGAAGCTATTTGCTTAATTTTGTGACAAAAATCACCATGAACAAAAATCATTGCAATGATTTTCCATAAAAAAGTGATAGGAGTCACATTAACAAGTTATATTCAGCGGGTCTGAACAAAAGATAGCCTGTTTCAGGCACTGTGCTTTGTTAACGTCCGGTCGATAGCGTCTATAGTTATCGATGCGCTAATAAATAAGGGTACGGAGAATACCATGACCACAACCAAGCAACCTGGCTTTGCGCCTGCAGCCACACCACACGCTTCTACCGCCGTTCATACCTCGGAGGAGAGCATCACCACAGGCGAAACGTCGATCCCCACCCAGGGAGAGCACATGCCGGCGTATCATGCTCGTCCGAAGAATGCCGATGGCCTGCTCCCGGTCGTTATCGTTGTTCAGGAAATTTTCGGCGTCCATGAACATATCCGCGACATTTGCCGCCGCCTGGCGCAGGAGGGATATCTGGCTATCGCACCAGAGCTCTACTTCCGCCAGGGCGATCCGAATGACTATACCGATATCCCCACCCTGTTCCAGGAGCTGGTCAGCAAAGTGCCGGATGCCCAGGTGCTGGCTGACCTCGACCATGTCGCCAGTTGGGCCGCACGCCACGGAGGCGATGCTCATCGTCTGCTGATCACCGGCTTCTGCTGGGGTGGACGCATTACCTGGCTTTATGCCGCCCACAACCCGCAGCTGAAAGCCGCTGTCGCCTGGTACGGGAAGCTGGTCGGGCAGAAAACCCTGAACTCAGCGAAATATCCGCTGGATATCGCCGTTGATCTCAACGCGCCGGTGCTGGGGTTGTACGGAGGCAAAGACGCCAGCATTCCGCAGGATACGGTGGAAACCATGCGCCAGGCGCTTCGCGCGGCCAACGCCAAAGCGGAGATCATCGTCTACCCACAAGCCGATCACGCCTTTAACGCCGATTATCGCGCCAGCTATCATGAAGAGTCGGCCAAAGACGGCTGGCAGCGCATGCTGGCGTGGTTTGCCCAGTATGGCGGGAAGCGCGCGTAAGCCGCTAACGGTTGCCGATATGGCGGTTAATCATATCGGCGATCGTTCCGTCATTCATCCATGTCGCCAGGCAACCACAGACAAATTCATAGTGCTGTAGCCTGTTCCGGGGAACGCAAATCGCTTGCTGTATCTGGCTGAAGCTATCAGGCAACAGGTGAAACTGCGGATATTCCCGCGCCACGCTGGCAAGCGGTTGACGGATCCCGGCAACCATATCCCCTTCCCCGGCGATAAACGCGCGGATTGCCTCCTGGGAGGTCGCGTATTGCTGCATCGTCGCCTGGCGTAACGTTCGAATCAGATACAGTTCATAGGCCGCCCCTTTCCCGACGTTAATCGTCACGCCCGGGCGATCCATCTCTTGTACGGAGTGGATATCGCTGTCGTTTCTGACCAGCAATGAACTTTCAATCGTGACATAGGGCGGGGTGAAGCACAGCTGGTCTTCACGCGCGGGATCAATTGCCAGGAAAGCAATATCCCACTGATCCAGTGGGGCCGCATCAACCACTTTTCCGGCCGTCGGCCAGGTCACAAACCGCGCCTCGCAACCGCATTCAGCGGCCAGTTTTTTGGCTAACTCGGCGGTGATGCCGCCAGGGGTGTTATCCGGCAATAGCGTGGCGAGAACCGGGTTCCCCAGATTAATAGCAAAACATAAAGACCGCTGCGGATCGTCGGGCCTGGTCATCATTCTCCCCCGGGAATATCAGTGCTTGCTCAGTGCAGCTAAGCGTAGCCCAGACGGGGAAACTCCGCAGGTTGAACGGTGCATTTGCCGCTACGGAACAAAAAAGACAAAAGAAGAGGAGGCCTGAGCCTCCTCCGGGACGGGGGTGACAAAATTATGCCTGGCGCAGGTTCTGCGCGGCTTTCACCATGTTGGCCAGTGCGGCGCGGGTTTCCGGCCAGCCGCGGGTTTTCAGGCCGCAGTCCGGGTTAACCCACAGACGTTCCGCCGGGATACGCTGCGCCGCTTTCGCCAGCAACGCTTCAATCCACTCCACGCTCGGGACGTTCGGCGAATGGATGTCATACACGCCCGGCCCGATTTCATTCGGGTATTCGAACTCTTCAAACGACTCCAGCAGCTCCATGTCAGAACGCGAGGTTTCGATGGTAATCACGTCCGCATCCAGCGCGGCAATCGAATCCATGATGTCGTTGAACTCGCAGTAACACATATGGGTGTGGATCTGGGTATCATCCCGCGCCACCGCGGCATTGATCCGGAAGGCTTCCACGCCCCACCGCAGGTAAGCATCCCAGTCGCTACGCTTGAGCGGCAGACCTTCACGCAGCGCCGGTTCATCAATCTGGATGATACCGATACCGGCGGCCTCCAGATCCGCCACTTCATCACGCAGCGCCAGCGCAATCTGCTTAGCGATAGTTTCGCGGCTGACATCTTCACGCGGGAAGGACCAGCACAGGATGGTCACCGGACCGGTCAGCATGCCTTTCACCGGTTTGTCGGTCAGCGACTGGGCAAACTTCGCCCACTCAACGGTGATCGCTTCCGGGCGGCTGACATCGCCGATAACCACCGGCGGCTTCACGCAGCGGGAACCGTAACTCTGTACCCAGCCATTTTGCGTGAAGATGAACCCGTCGAGGTGTTCACCGAAGTACTCCACCATGTCATTACGCTCGGCTTCGCCGTGAACCAGAACATCCAACCCTAAACGTTCCTGCTCTACAATCGCCTGCCTGATGTGTTCAGCGATACCGGTGCGGTAGTTGTTCGCATCCAGGTTGCCTTTTTTGAAGTCCAGGCGCAGGCCGCGGATCTCGGTAGTTTGTGGGAAAGAGCCGATGGTCGTGGTCGGCCACGCCGGCAGATTAAAGCGCGCGCGCTGCGCCTGGGCGCGTTCTGCATAAGGGCTGTTACGCTGGCTGTCCTGTGCGGTAATCGCCGCCAGGCGTTTTTCCACTGCGGCATTATGCACGCGGGTTGAGTGGCGGCGAGCCTGAATCGGCGCGCTCCATTCCACCAGTTTCGCCGTATCGCCGCTGTTCAGCGCATCGCGCAGCAGGGCCAGCTCGGCACATTTTTGCAGGGCGAAGGCGAACCAGCTTTTCACTTCCGCATCGAGGCGGGTTTCCACGCTCAGATCGATCGGGCTATGCAGCAGAGAACAGGAAGAGGCAACCCACAATTCGCGCTTACCGACGATATCTTTAATTTGCGCATACTTCTCCGTCAGGTCGGCGCGCCAGACGTTGCGGCCATTGATCAGGCCCGCAGAGAGCAGCCAGTCGGCTGGCAGACGCTGGTGCAGATCGGCCACATTATCTTTACCGTGAACCAGGTCAACATGCAGGCCCTGTACCGGCAGCGCGGTGATGGTGTCGAGGTTAGCGGTGATGCCTTCAAAGTAGGTGGTCAGCAGCAGCTTAACCTGACCTGCGAGCGCGTCATACGCTGGTTTAAACGCATCCAGCCACGCCTGCGGCAGCTCCAGCACCAGAGCCGGCTCGTCAATCTGCACCCACTCGATACCGCGTTTTGCCAGCTCTGCCAGCACCTGCTGATAAACCGGCAGAATGTCGTTCAGCAGACTCAGGCGGTCAAACTGTTCGCCTTTTACTTTGCCGAGCCACAGATAAGTCACCGGTCCCAGCAGGACGGGTTTAATCTTATGACCCAGCGCCAGCGCTTCGTCCACTTCATCCAGCAGCTGGGTCCAGGTCAGCTTAAACTGCTGGCCTTTGGTGAACTCTGGCACCATGTAGTGGTAGTTGGTGTTAAACCATTTGGTCATTTCTGCCGCTGCCGCCGGTTCGCCGGTCGGCGCACGGCCGCGGCCAATGCGGAACAGGGTATCGATATCAACCGAGCCATCTTTGTTCTGATGACGAGCCGGCACGTTACCCAGTAGCAGGCTGGTGGTCAGAACATGGTCGTACCAGGCGAAATCGCCCACCGGCAGCAGGTCAACGCCCGCTTGCTGCTGCTGCCCCCAGTGGCGGGCGCGCAGCTCGCGGCCCACCGCCAGCAGTTCTTCGCGGGTCGAGTTACCCGCCCAGTAGCTCTCTTGCGCTTTTTTCAACTCCCGACGCAGGCCAACGCGAGGGAAACCGAGGGTGTGATTAATAATTGTCATTTTTAAGACCTCATAATTTTTTAATCCGAAGGATTTCGGATTTAGGGAAGGCGGCAAACTTGATCATCCCCGGGAGCTTACTCATGTAAGTGACCGGGGTGAGCAAGCGCAGCCAACGCACCATAAATTCGAAAGACACAGGATTTAGCCATCCAGATGTTTACACATCCATAATTGACAGGTACTGTATATTCCTCAAGCGCAAATTATTCATGCCGAAGTGAAGGACTTTCATGATCGAAATTAAACACCTGAAAACGCTACAGGCGTTGCGGAACAGCGGGTCTCTGGCAGGCGCTGCGGCAGCACTGCATCAAACCCAGTCCGCCTTGTCTCACCAGTTCAGCGATCTGGAACAGCGCCTTGGCTTCCGCTTGTTTGTACGTAAAAGTCAGCCTCTGCGCTTCACGCCGCAGGGGGAGATCCTGCTGCAACTGGCAAACCAGGTTCTGCCGCAAATCAGCCGTGCGTTGCAGGACTGCCACGAGCCGCAGCAAACCCGCCTGCGCATCGCTATCGAGTGTCATAGCTGTATTCAATGGCTGACTCCGGCGCTGGAGAGTTTCCGCGCCCGCTGGCCGCACGTCGAAGTGGATTTCCAGTCTGGCGTCACCTTTGACCCGCAGCCCGCCCTGCAGCAAAGCGAGCTGGACCTGGTCATGACGTCCGATATCCTGCCGCGTAGCGGCCTGCACTATTCGCCAATGTTTGATTATGAAGTCCGTCTGGTGCTGGCGCCGGAGCATCCGCTGGCGGCGAAAACGCGCATCGCGCCGGAAGATCTGGCGTCGGAACTGCTGTTGATTTATCCGGTTCAACGCAGTCGCCTGGATATCTGGCGCCACTTCCTGCAGCCGGCCGGTATCAGCCCGCAGCTCAAAAGCGTTGATAATACCCTGCTGTTAATCCAGATGGTCGCCGCGCGGATGGGCATCGCTGCCCTGCCGCACTGGGTGGTGGAAAGTTTTGAGCGCCAGGGTCTGGTGGTCACCAAAACCCTGGGCGAAGGACTGTGGAGCCGACTGTACGCCGCGGTACGCGACGGCGAACAGCGTCAGCCGATCACCGAAGCGTTTATTCGCTCAGCGCGGAATCACGCTTGCGATCATTTGCCCTTTGTCCGGAGTGCGGAGCGACCCAACGGCGATGGACCCACAGTGAGGCCAGGATCACCAGAGCCCCTGTAATAAAGCTCGGCCAGTGGGGCTGCTCCTGCCAGATGGCAAGGTTAACCAGCAGCCCGGCTGGCACGTGCACGTTATTCATAATGCCCAGCGTGCCGGCATCCACCTGCGTGGCTCCGTAGTTCCACATAAAGTAGCCCAGCCCCGACGCCGCCACGCCCAGCCAGACCAGCACGCCCCACTGTAGCGTGGTGGTTGGCAACCGCTGCGGATTACCCAGCATAAACCAGGCCGCTACCGCCACCAGGAAAGCCCCCATATAGAACCACGCAAAGGCGTTGTGCTGCGGCATCGGACGCAACTCCATCAGGCGCTTATAGCCCACCATGCCGATAGCAAAACTGAGGTTCGACAGCTGAACCAACAGCAGCCCGGTCCAGAAATGATCGCTCACTTTGTCATAGCGAATAATCGCCGCGCCCAGTACCGCCAGTCCCGCGCTCAGCAGATATCCCCAGCGGAGCTTGCGTCCGCTCAGCAAATCGTAAATCAGCGTGATATAAAGCGGCGTAAAAACGGTAAACAGCAGGAATTCAGAAACCGTCAGGTACACATAGGCGCGGAATGCCAGCAGGTACATGATGCCAAGCTGCATCGCGCCGACCAGCATGTAGAGCACGATAGTACGCGGCGATTGCCCGCGGGTACGCAGAAACGGCAGAAACACCAGCGCCGCCAGCCCCACGCGCATGAGCACGGAAAAGTAGCTATCAACGCTACCTGCCAGGTATTCGCCTATCAGGCTAAAGGAAAAAGCCCACAGGATAGTGGTAATAATCAGTAGCGCCACAATGAATGTCTCTCAGGAAGAAGTGCACTCATTGTAGCGAAGAGTCAGGTTGACAACTGGTCGGTAAACAAACAGTCGTCAATCTTTATCAGGCGAGATAGAGCTTACGCAAATAGTGCGGCACCGCATCGTCAGCGTTGCTGCCGATCACCTCCAGATCCGGATGCAGGTCTTTCAGCCGCTGGTGAGCATTCTGCATGATGCAGCCTTTGCCCGCCATCGACAGCATTTCTGCGTCGTTCATGCCATCGCCGAAAGCGATGCAGTCTTGCAGGCGATAGCCCAGCATTTTAGCAACCGCTTCCAGCGCATGCCCCTTCGACACGCCCCCGGCCATCACTTCCAGGCAGGTCAGCGTGGAGAAGCTGACGTTCACGCGATCGCCCCAGCGGGCGTTGATCGCCTGCTCCAGCGGCAGCAGATGCTCATGATCTTCGCAAGTGAAAAATACTTTGCTGATCCCGTCCGGATCAAGCTCGCCCGCTTCGTAGAGCTTGTAGTTGAACACGGCTTCTTTGAAAAAACGCATCTCTTCCGGGCGATGACGGTTCATATACCACTCGTCTTCGCGGTAGACGTTGGTCACCACTTTCGGGTCATTGCGCATCATTTCAAACAGATCGGCTGCGATGTCGCGGTCAAGGTTATGGGCAAAGATCTGTTTTCCCTCGCCGTCGTGCACGCGCGCGCCGTTGGAGGTGATCATGTAGGATTGAATGCCGAGATTATCGCGAATCTGACCGACATCGATGTAATGACGGCCGGTTGCGAAGACAAAATCGATCCCGCGCGCGGTCAGCAGCTGCAGCGTCTCTTTTGCGTAGGGAGTTAAGTAGTGATCGGGGGAAAGCAGCGTGCCATCTAAGTCAGACGCAACAACCTGGTACATAAAAATTTTAACCTCTAAGCAGAGCGACGAGCGTTTCGCCGGATTAAGAGCCAGGCCCATCAGGCTCTAATTATGTCGACCAAAAAAATCGACGATGGCATTCAGCGCGACTGAGCGCATAGCGTCCTTTTCAAAAAGGATCTCATGGTATGCCCCTTCGATGACAAGCGGCTTATTACCTTCGCAGGGCCGACCTGCCGCGGCACGGAATGCGCAGTAGCGTTCGTGCATGCGGTTATCGACCACACGTTCTTCTTCTGCCTGCAATAACAATGTGGGAGTGGTGTCTTTCTCTACGCCCGCCAGCGCTTCTTCCCCGGCGAGGATCCCCTCGCGCACCCAGTGGTAGGTTGGCCCGCCGACGCGTAGCTGCGGTTCATCGGCATAGAAGCGCAGATTACGGCGATAGCGTTGGCGACTGTGCGTCAGCACGTTGACCGAAAAAGGCAGCGCCCGCCAGCGACCGGTACCCAGCGCATACTCTTCACGAATGCGCTGATGGCCCTCAGCCCAATCGAGAATATGGCGTACCATCCAGTCCGGGAAACGCATCACGATCCCAAACATGGGCGCGCACAGCGCAATGGCGTCGCAATGTTGTTGGTGGCGCTGCAAAAACAGCGTCGCGATGGCGCCCCCCATCGAATGCGCAAGGATAAACCGTTTTCGCCAGTGGCCGGGGGCAACTTCCTGCTGCCAGAGCGCGGCCAGATCGTCGACATAATCGCTAAAGCGCACTACGTGGCCGCGATGGCTGTCGGTCAATATTCGCCCGGATCGCCCCTGGCCGCGATGGTCGATAATCATCACGTCAAAACCGCTGTGGAAAAGATCGTAAGCCAGCTCGGCATATTTAACGTAGCTTTCAATACGCCCCGGACAGATGACCACGACCCGGTCGTTATCTTTGGCGCAAAAGCGAACAAAACGGACCGGGACATCGTCTACGCCCCTGAATTCCGCCTCTTCCCGCTGATGCCAGAAATCGGTGAGCGGCCCCATCGTAAAAGCCGCAAACGCGTTTTCTCGTGTATCCCAATCCTTTTGCTGCCGAAACATCGGGCTTACACCCCTGTTAACCACTGAAAATCATTTTTTTATCGCGTATCACACAATGCTTACGCAATAGCGTATTGTGGCATAAAAACAGACAATCAGGGAGTTTCTCATGACGTTCGAGTGGTGGTTCGCCTATCTGCTGACATCCATTATCCTCAGCCTGTCGCCGGGTTCCGGGGCCATCAATACCATGACGACCTCGATCAACCACGGCTACCGCGGCGCGGCGGCCTCGATTGCCGGATTACAAACCGGGCTGGCGATTCATATCATCCTCGTTGGTATCGGCCTGGGAACGCTGTTTTCCCGCTCGGTGCTGGCCTTTGAAGTGCTGAAGTGGGCCGGGGCGGCTTACCTTATCTGGCTGGGGATTCAGCAGTGGCGCGCGGCGGGATCGCTCAATCTTAATACCCTGGCAAAGGCGCAAACGCGCGGAAAACTGTTCCAGCGCGCGGTTTTCGTCAACCTGACCAACCCGAAAAGCATTGTCTTTCTCGCGGCCCTGTTCCCGCAGTTTATCGTGCCGCATCAACCGCAGGTCATGCAGTATCTGGTACTCGGCGTCACCACTATCGTGGTGGATATCATCGTGATGATTGGCTACGCGACGCTGGCGCAGCGTATTGCCGCGTGGATTAAGGGGCCGAAACAGATGAAGGCGCTGAACAAAATCTTCGGATCGTTGTTTATGCTGGTAGGCGCGCTGTTGGCTTCCGCACGCCATGCCTGACGGGAGAGGCCCGGTTTGCCTTCAGCAAACCGGGAAAATCCGCGCTTAGCGCGAAATGATCAGATGGATGCCGAAGCCGGCAAACAGCGTACCGGCAATGCCGTCGATCCATTTTGCCATTCGCTGGTAACCACGACGCATGGCCGGTAAGGCGAACAGGCTGGCCACGATGGTAAACCAGACCAGCGTTTCCAGAACGATCAGCAGGAAAATCCCCCAGCGCTCGCCCGTGCCGACGCTATCGCCGACAAACAGTGAGAAGACAGAACCAAAATAGATAATCGCTTTAGGGTTGGCGAGGTTGATCAGCAGCCCTTTCAGGAAGCTGCGCCCACTGCGGGCCAGCTCGACCTGCGGCTCCGCCGCCGGCGCATCGCTTTTCTTCAGCGCACCGCGCAGCATCTGATAGCCCATCCAGCACAGGTATAAGCCGCCGCCGACCATGATAATGGTATGCAGCCAGGCCATTTTCTCGATAATCAGGTGCAGGCCAAGCAGCGCGACGCCCGCCCAGACCATCACGCCACAGGTAATCCCCAGCACGCCCATCATCGCCTCTTTACGAGAACGGCTAACGGCGGTCTGAGAGACAAAGAAAAAGTCCGGACCTGGACTCATCAGCGCAATGATATGCACCAGCGCGACGGTGAGGAAAAGCATCAGCATGATTGAACCCTAATCTATCGGTAATATTTAGCAGGAATATAGTGCAGACCGAAACTATCCTGACACTTTTTCACCCGGCTGACTACTCATCTTCACCATCAATGTGCGCGCGGATCAGCGCCATAAACTCTTTGCCGAAACGCTCCAGTTTTCGCGTACCGACGCCGTTCACGCTCAGCATCTCACCGGCGGTTATCGGCGACTGTTCGGCCATTTCGATCAGCGTCGCGTCGTTAAAGACGACGTACGGCGGGATATTTTCCTCATCGGCAATCGCTTTACGCAACTTGCGCAGCTTGGCGAACAGCTTGCGGTCATAATTACCGCCGAAGGATTTTTGCATCGCCTTCGGCTTTAACGCCACGATACGCGGAACGGCGAGCTGCAGCGGAACCTCACCACGCAGCACCGGACGTGCGGCTTCGGTCAGCTGTAGCGCCGAATGCTGGGCGATATTTTGCGTGACCAGGCCAAGATGAATCAGCTGACGAATCACGCTGACCCAGTGTTCATGGCTCTGTTCCCGGCCGATGCCGTAGACCGGCAGCTTGTCATGCGCCATCTCGCGGATACGCTGATTATTGGCCCCGCGCAGGACCTCCACCACGTAGCCCATACCGAAGCGTTGGTTCACGCGGTAAATGGTCGAGAGCGCCTTACGCGCGTCCATTAACCCGTCATACTGTTTTGGCGGATCGAGGCAGATATCGCAGTTGCCGCACGCTTCCTGGCGCCCTTCGCCAAAATAGTTGAGCAGCACCAGACGGCGACAGGTTTGCGCTTCGGCAAACGCGCCCATTGCGTTCAGCTTGTGGCGTTCAATGTCCTGCAGCGGCCCGGCGGGCTTCTCCTCCAGACAGCGACGCAGCCACGCCATGTCGGCCGGATCGTAAAACAGCATCGCTTCCGCCGGCAGACCATCGCGCCCGGCGCGACCGGTTTCCTGGTAGTAGGATTCAATATTACGGGGAATGTCGAAGTGCACCACGAAGCGGACGTTGGGTTTATTGATCCCCATGCCGAAAGCGACCGTGGCCACCACGATTTGCAGATCATCGCGCTGGAATTTCTCCTGCACATCCGCACGAATGTCATTCTCCAGCCCGGCATGATAGGCCGCCGCGCTGATTCCGCGGCTTTGCAGACGGGCGGCGGTATCTTCCACTTTCGAACGGCTGTTGCAGTAGATAATGCCCGATTTGCCGCGCTGGTCCTGCACGTAGCGCATCAGCTGATCGAGCGGTTTAAACTTCTCCATCAGCATGTAGCGGATATTCGGGCGGTCGAAGCTGCTGACCTGAATCAGCGGGTCGTTCAGCCCCAGCAGACGCACGATATCCCGGCGGGTGGTGTCATCGGCGGTGGCGGTTAACGCCATAAACGGAATCTGCGGCACGCGCTGGCGCAGTTGGCCCAGGGCAGCATATTCCGGACGGAAATCATGCCCCCACTGGGAAATACAGTGCGCTTCATCCACCGCCACCATTGCCAGGTTCCAGTGGCTGAGATGCTCAAGGAAATTATCCAGCATCAAGCGCTCGGGGGCGATATACAGCAGGCGAATTTGCCCACTGCGGCAGCCGGCCATGACCTCCTGCTGCTGCTCGCGGCTCTGGGTCGAGTTAAGGCAGGCGGCGGCCACGCCGTTGGCCAGCAGTTGGTCGACCTGATCTTTCATCAGCGAGATCAGCGGCGATACCACCACCGTCAGGCCGCCAAGCACCAGCGCTGGCACCTGATAGCACAGCGATTTGCCGCCGCCGGTCGGCATGACGACCAGGCAGTCGCGCCCGCCCAGCGCCGTATCGATAATGGTTTCCTGGCCTGGGCGAAACTGCTGGTAGCCGAAGGTTTCCTGTAAAACCTGCTTTGCCAGCAATGTTTGATTCAATACTTCCGCCTGCGCCACGTTGACCCCGTCTGCCTGAAAAGAAAACAGGCGCTATTTTCAGCGCCAGTGAGCCAGAGTGCAACGATTAAAACAGATCGTTGAGCATCACCCCGACGCCAACCCGGGTCTGGTTAAAGTTATAATCGATGAGTGATTCGCCGTAACCGCTGTAGACCTGAGTGTAGAAACGCACATGTTTGGTTATCGGATAACTCACCCCAAGTTCCGCACCGCCATAGCCGGTATTCCAGTTATACTGCCCCTGGGCGCTGAGGATAGCATCGCCCAACTGATAGCCGATTTTCAGGCGATAATAGCCCATATATTTCGTGATATCCGGGTTATCGTTGGTGCTGCCGATGACATACCAGGGCTTCACCTCCACCAGCCAGTTGCCATTTTGCGCCATCAGGCGGGCATACAGGCGGTTCCAGCTGCGGGAAGTGGGATCCGAGCGGCCGTTAGAGTCGTGGTTGTAACCCATTTCGACATCACGCAACGTCCAGTCGGCAAACTGATAATCCGTAGCAAATCCCAAAAACAGCTGCGGTTCATAGTTAGTTTCACGAAATGGCGCGGACTCTTTGCTGTTGGAGAGCTGCCACCAGGACTTCTGCGTATAGGAAGCCCCGAGCAGCGAGTTCTCGCCGAGGATCCCTCGCCACAGCGGAAACGCCAGGCTAAGCTGGAATTTCACTTCGTCCTTGCGGGCATTTTTCGCCCAGTCATAGCTGGAGATTGCTTCCTTGTTGATATCGCTACTCCACGAATAGAGCAGGTAGTTGCTCTCATAGGGATACAGCAGGAAAGGATTGTCATGGTCCTGCAACAGGTTAGCGATAATGCTGCCGCGTACCGCAGGGGTATCATGAACGGGATGACTAACCGGTGCATCCTGCGCCAAAACGCCAGCCGGAAGCGCGCTAAGCGCCAACAGCCACGCCAAAAAGATACGCATTACAGTTCTCCTGAATGAGTGATTATTATTTCTGTTTTATCCGGGATTCATTCTACCTGTTTACGGGCTCTCTGCCCGCTTATCCGTTCTGAAAGTGGAAATCACCGTTTTAGAAGCATAAAATCAACATTTCATTAACGAATGGATACAATTGTCATGTCTGAACTCACAGCCGAAGCCGCCCTTAAGCTGGTGGGAGAAATCTTTGTCTACCACATGCCTTTTAATCGCGCCTTAGGCCTGAAGCTGGAGCGTTACGAAAAAGAGTTTGCTCAGCTCAGCTTTAAAAACCAGCCGATGATGGTTGGTAACTGGGCGCAAAGTATTCTGCATGGCGGGGTCATCGCCTCCGCGCTGGATGTAGCCGCAGGACTGGTGTGCGTAGGCAGTACGCTAACCCGACATGACACCATTAACGAAGAAGAGTTACGCCAACGTCTGTCGCGCATGGGGACCATCGATCTGCGCGTTGATTATCTGCGCCCTGGGCGCGGCGAGCACTTTACCGCCACCAGCAGCCTGTTACGCGCCGGGAATAAGGTCGCGGTCGCCCGCGTGGAGCTGCATAACGAAGATCAGGTCTATATCGCCAGCGCCACGGCGACGTATATGGTGGGTTGATCGCGGTAAATAAAGTAACATCATTGTTTTGGCGTAACGGATTCTACCGATGGATGCAAAACAAACGCGGCTGGGGATTATGCTGGCTCTCGCCGCCTATTTTATCTGGGGCATCGCACCTGCCTACTTCAAACTTATCTACTATGTTCCCGCCGATGAAATCCTGACCCATCGCGTGATCTGGTCATTCTTTTTTATGCTGGCGTTAATCAGCCTCAGCCACCAGTGGCCACAGGTGAAAAAACTGCTGCATATGCCGCGTAAAATTTTCCTGCTGGCGCTGTCGGCGGTGCTGATTGGCGGCAACTGGCTGCTCTTCATCTGGGCGGTGAATAACCACCATATGCTGGAGGCCAGTCTCGGCTACTTCATTAACCCGCTGGTGAATATTGTGCTGGGGATGATTTTCCTCGGCGAGCGTTTTCGCCGGATGCAGTGGCTGGCGGTACTGCTGGCCACCTGCGGCGTGCTGGTACAGCTGTGGACCTTTGGCTCGCTGCCGATTATCGGCCTTGGGCTGGCGTTCAGCTTTGCCTTTTACGGGCTGCTGCGTAAAAAAATCGCCGTCGACGCGCAAACCGGGATGTTAGTCGAAACCCTGTGGCTTCTGCCGGTCGCCGCCATATACCTGTTTGCCATCGCCGACAGCCCAACCAGCCATATGGGGCAGAATCCGTGGTCGCTGAACCTGTTGCTGATGGCGGCGGGCGTTGTCACCACCATTCCCCTGCTGTGCTTTACCGGGGCAGCCACCCGCCTGCGCCTTTCCACGCTGGGATTCTTCCAGTATATCGGCCCGACGCTGATGTTCCTGCTGGCAGTGCTATTTTACGGAGAGGTGCCGGGGGCCGATAAGATGGTGACCTTTGGCTTTATCTGGGTCGCGCTGGCTATTTTCGTGATGGATGCGGTTTACACAATACGCAGAACGCGCGGGGCATAACGAAAAAACCGCAGCACCTTCCAGTTTGCTGACAAGGTGCGCGCTGCCGAAACTGCCCGGCGGCGCTTCGCTTGCACGGGCCTACGGATAATCCGCGCCAGCACGACAGGTGATGTTCCACAGGCCAGGCAGGGTACAGTTCTGTAGGCCGGGCAAGGCGTCAGCCGCCGCTCGGCGGAAAAGGTTAAACAGTCTTTCAGCAGGGTAAAAAGACCTTGTTACAGCCAGTTTTTACGCTTGAAGTAGAGATACGGCGCCAGGCCGGCAAGCATCATAAAGACAATTGCCCCCGGGTAACCAAAGCTCCAGTGCAGCTCCGGCATAAACTCAAAGTTCATCCCGTAGCTGGAAGCCACCAGCGTCGGCGGCAGGAACACCACGGAAACCACCGAGAAGATCTTGATGATGCGGTTCTGCTCGATGTTGATAAAGCCCATCGCCGCCTGCATCAGGAAGTTGACCTTCTGGAACAGCGATTCGTTGTGCGGCAGCAGGGATTCGATATCTCGCAGGATCTCGCGCGCCTGCTCCAGCTGTCCCGCAGGTAAACGCGCCTTGCGCACCAGGAAGTTCAGAGCGCGCTGGGTATCCATCAGACACAGACGGACTTTCCAGCCGATATCTTCCTGCTCGGCAAGCGTTGAGAGCGCGTCATCGTACTCATCGCCCTGACGACCTTCCATGATCACGCGGCTGAGTTTTTCCAGATCGCTGTAGATATTTTCGATTTCATCCGCCAGCTGCTCAATTTTGGTTTCGAACAGATCCAGCAGCAGTTCATAGGCGTTGCCATCAACCATTGACTGATTGCGAACGCGCATGCGATAGAGGCGAAATGCCGGCAATTCACGCTCGCGCAGGGTAAACAGGCGCCCTTCGCGAATCGTAAATGCCACAGTGGAGTTACCGGCGTGATCCTCCGCATCTTCAAAAAAGAAAAAGGAGTGAATGTGTAAACCGTCTTCATCTTCGAAGAAACGCGCCGATGCTTCGATATCTTCCAGTTCCGGGCGCGTTGCCAGGTTCTGACCCAGTTCCGTCTGCACGCGGCTTCGTTCGTCGTCGTCGGGCTCGACCAGATCGACCCACACCGAACTGGCAAGATGCTTGATCTCATCAGCTTCAAGGCGTGTTAAACGATTATTTTCCAGTTGAAATGCGCTCAGCATGACCGGGACTCCCAATGCAAAAAAATTATCGGACAGTTCGGTGGGCACACAGAAACAATTTGGGTTTCAGACCATTAAGCCTGACTCAGAGCGACGGGTATGACGGGTCGCTGACAACCGCTAAGGCTATCAGCATAAGAGGATAGCCTTAGGAGTTGTTCCTGACAGACAGGAAGTTGAGCCAGCGTCTACTGGGTGTGTCCAAGGCGAATGTCCTCTTAGCGTAATCGTGCGCGCATGTTACGCCAGCACAAAAACGGCGTCAACACGCAACGGAACGCTAAAGAGCAAATCCTGCCCTTTAGCATATAAGGCTAGCAGATTATTACAAAAAAACGATACTTTTCTTACTGTTACACTGTTTCTAATCGAGCGTAGGCCGCCACTAACCATTTAATACCCTGCCCCTGGAAGGCGACCTGCAAACGGCTATGCTCGCCGCTGCCTTCCAGATTCACAATGGTGCCTTCGCCAAACTTCGGATGGCGTACGCGCTGCCCCAGTTTGTAGCCGGTATCGTTTTCCGCCATCGGCGTGCCCATCCGCTGGTGGCTGACCGGACGGCTCACCGTCGCGCGCAGGCGTACCTCTTCCACACAGGCTTCCGGCAGCTCGCCGATAAAGCGCGACGGGCGGTGGTAAACCTCTTTGCCGTACAAACGGCGGGTTTCCGCATAGGTGAGAGTCAGTTTCTGCATCGCGCGCGTCACGCCGACGTAAGCCAGACGACGCTCCTCCTCCAGCCGGCCACCTTCATCCAGCGCCATCTGGCTCGGGAACATCCCCTCTTCCACGCCAACGATAAACACCTGCGGGAACTCCAGACCTTTCGCCGAGTGCAGGGTCATCAGCTGCACCGCATCCTGCCAGGTATCCGCCTGCCCTTCACCCGCTTCCAGCGCGGCGTGAGAGAGGAAGGCCTGCAGCGGCATTAAATCTTCATCTTCATCGTTGTAGCTGAACTGGCGCGTTGCGGTTACCAGCTCCTCTAAGTTTTCAATTCGGGTTTGACCTTTTTCGCCCTTTTCCTGCTCGTACATCATCCGCAGACCGGAGTCGTTAATCACCCGGTCAGTCTGCACGTGCAGCGGCATATCCGCCGTTTCCTGCGCCAGGGCGTCAATCAGCTCCATAAAGCGTTGCAGCGCGCTGGCGGCGCGCCCGGCGAGGACTTTGTCTTTTAACAGTTCGCGGCACGCCTGCCACAGCGTGAGCTGACGGTCGCGCGACGTTTGACGAACCACGTCCAGCGTGCGATCGCCGATGCCGCGGGTCGGAGTATTGACCACGCGCTCAAACGCCGCGTCATCGTTGCGATTGGCAATCAGGCGCAGGTAAGAGAGCGCGTCTTTAATCTCCTGGCGTTCGAAGAAGCGCATGCCGCCATAGATACGATACGGCATGCTGGCCTGCAGCAGCGCCTCTTCCAGCACGCGCGACTGGGCGTTGCTGCGGTAGAGAATGGCGCACTGCTCCAGCGTCCCGCCGTTCTCCTGCCAGGTTTTGATGCGATTGACGACAAAGCGCGCTTCATCAAGATCGTTAAACGCGCAGTAGAGGGAGATAGGCTCGCCGTCGGCGCCATCGGTCCACAGTTTTTTGCCCAGACGCCCGCTGTTGTTTTCAATCAGGGCGTTGGCCGCGCTGAGAATGTTACTGGTTGAGCGATAGTTCTGCTCCAGGCGAATGGTCTGCGCGCCGGGGAAATCGGTGAGAAAACGCTGAATATTCTCCACCTGGGCGCCGCGCCAGCCGTAGATCGACTGGTCATCATCCCCCACAATCATCACCTTGCCGCTATCGCCCGCCAGTAGGCGAATCCAGGCATACTGGATGTTGTTGGTATCCTGAAATTCATCCACAAGGATGTTGGTGAAGCGTTCGCGGTAGTGCTGGAGAATATGCGGTTTATTAAGCCACAGCTCGTGCGCACGCAGCAGCAGTTCGGCAAAGTCCACCAGACCGGCGCGATCGCAGGCTTCCTGATAGGCCTGATACACTTTCTGCCAGGTCTGTTCCACCGGGTTGCCGTAGCTCTGAATATGATGCGGGCGCAGCCCTTCATCTTTCTGGCTGTTGATGTACCACATCGCCTGGCGCGGCGGCCACTGCTTCTCGTCGAGGTTCATCGCCTTAATCAGACGCTTCAGCAGACGCAGCTGGTCTTCGCTATCGAGGATCTGAAAATCTTGCGGCAGGTTAGCGTCCAGATGGTGGGCCCGCAGCAGCCGGTGGGCCAGCCCGTGGAATGTCCCGACCCACATGCCGCCCTGGGTTGTCCCCATCAGCTGGCCAATACGATGGCGCATCTCCGCTGCCGCTTTGTTGGTAAAGGTCACCGCCATAATCGAATACGGTGAGCAGTTTTCCACGCTCAGCAGCCAGGCAATACGGTGTACCAGAACCCGCGTCTTACCGCTGCCCGCTCCCGCCAGAACCAGCATATTGGTGCGTGAAGCGGCTACGGCTTCACGCTGTTTATCATTGAGGCTGTCGAGCAGGTAAGAAACGTCCATTGGCACCGCCGGAAATGAGCTGCCCGGCCACGCATCGTCTACCGGGCATACTGTTAATATATACAGAACTAGTGGTGATTATATCAGCGAGGTCAGAGATGCCAACCGTGAAATTTCAATGTGCGGCAGCAGGCGGCTGTCGGTCGCACGCATCAGATCGGCCCCCTGCGGTTTGATCCAGCAGGCCTGCATGCCGCAGCGAATAGCGCCCGCCACATCGGTGGTCAGATCATCCCCCACGTGAAGTATCCGATCCAGCGGCAAATCAAGACGCTCCGCCGCCAGATGATACATATCGGCAAAGGGTTTCGATCGCCCGTCCGGACCAGCACGCAGAACAAAACGGAAATAGTCGCTCAAACCAAAGAGTTCAGGTTGCGCGTTGCCGTTGGTCACCGCCACCAGCGGCCATTTCTCCGCCAGCGCGGCCAGCGTATCGTGAGTTTCCTGCGGCACATCGATCAGACTCCGCCAGTGGGCAAAATTCGCCATTGCCGCATCCGCGCCCGCGGCAGCCTGCCCGGGAGAGAGCCCGGCATTGGTCATCCCCAGCACCAGCGCGCGTCGCCGCCACTCGGTCACGTCGTGGTAAATCTCCGGTTCTGTCTCGAGCAGCGTCTGACGCAGCTGTTGCAGCTCGTTCGCATCAAACCGGCTCAGTGACGGATGGTAGCTGCGCACAAAGGCCAGCGACTCGTGCAGCGTCCGGTCGATGACCGGACGGTTGTCGTAAAGGGTGTCGTCCAGGTCAAACGTCAGTGCAGAAATTTGGCCCAGCGGTCGGTAAAAACGCATTATTTCCCCCGTTTGGCGCGCGGATGCGCCGCATCATACACCGAGGCAAGGTGTTGAAAATCAAGATGGGTATAGATTTGAGTCGTCGAGAGATTGGCATGACCCAGCAGCTCCTGTACGCCGCGCAGATCGCCGCTCGACTCCAGCATATGGGTGGCAAAGGAGTGGCGCAGTTTATGCGGATGCACGTGGCTATTCAGCCCCTGCTTAATGCCCCATTCGGCAAAGCGCTTCTGCACATTTCGCGCGGAAATACGTTTCCCGAGTTTAGATAAAAACAGCGCATCGTCATCCGTGCCAAACAGACCGCGTAAATCGAGCCAGTGTTCGATCCACGCCACCGCGCTGCGCCCAATCGGCAGGCGGCGTTCTTTGCTGCCTTTGCCCATCACCCACACCTCCCCGGATTCCAGATCGAGGTGTTTAATATCAAGATTGACCAGCTCGGAGAGACGCAGGCCCGCGCCGTACATCACCTCCAGCATCGCCCGGTCGCGTACCGCCAGCGGATCGTTAAGATCGATATCCAGCAACCGGTTGACGTCATCGACATCGATATTTTTCGGTAAGTGACGGGGAATTTTCGGGGCGGAGATGGCTTTCGCCGGGTTCGCCGCCAGCTCGCCCTGCGCCACCAGCCAGTCAAAGAAACTGCGCAACGCGGAAAGTCGCAGCGCAAGGCTTGCCGGCCCCAGGCCCTGTTTGCGGCTACGAACCGCCAGGCCACGAACCTGAGCGGCATCGCACTGCAGCCAGCTTTTGAGCCCCGCCTGTTCAGCGAGCGCCATCAGCGCATCAAGCTGACGCCGGTAGTTCAGAAGCGTAATCGGGCTCAACTGACGCTCTACGCCCAGATAGCGTAGAAAGCGGTCAACGGCGGTGAATAAGGGAGAGTCGGTCATGCGCGTTCAACCCAGCGCTCCAACAGACCCGGCAGCATTAACGCAATTTCCCGCAACAGCTGCGTTCCCTGGCCTTGTTGATAATGCTGGGCATCGCGGCTGCTGAACAGCATCACGCCAGGAGCGTCATCGCCGCCCAGCAGCGACATCGCCACCGAACCGATAGCTTTCGCTTCCGGCAGTACCACCAGCAGTTCCGGCCCGTGCAGCGGCCCGAGATAATGACGAGACTGCCCAAGACGCTGAATGCGGATGGGCTCAAATGCCTGCCTGCTTAGCGCCAGATGAGTGAATTTCGACGGCGCGCCCAGCCGCCAGCTATCGGGAAACAGACGCACCGTCGCGCCCGCCAGGCCTATCTCGCGCGCCCAGCGATGAAAACGGTTCAGCATCTCATCAAGGCTTTCCGCCGCCGCCAGCCGCGTCTGCAGATGCAGCAGACGCTGGAACAAGCTCTCATTCGCCGTGGCCTGCTCCATCAACAGCATCATGTTCTCTTCCAGCACGTTGATATGGTTACGTGCCCGCACCATGTGCCATTCCACCAGCGAGATCGAGCCGCGCACCGGGTGCGGAACGCGCATGTGCTCGACCAGTGCAGCATTACGAATAAAAAATTCAGGATGTTGCAACAGATAGTCCACCACCGCGCGGTCATTCAGCGCGCCGGTGATTTCCTGCTGTTCTTCCCCGACTTGTTTCATAAGTGAATAAATCCGTCGTAGACATGTGCCGCCGGGCCAGTCATAAACAACGGTTGGCCCGGGCCTTTCCAGGCGATATCAAGACGCCCGCCTGGCAATTCCACGCGTACTTCTTCGGCCAGCAGTCCCTGTTGGATACCAACGGCTACCGCCGCACAGGCGCCGCTGCCGCAGGCCTGAGTTTCGCCGGCGCCGCGCTCATAAACGCGCAGACGAATACGATCGCGCTCGACCACCTGCATAAAGCCGATGTTGGCGCGCTCCGGGAAGCGTTCGTGGCTTTCCATCACCGGGCCAAGCGTTTCCACCGTCGCGGTTTCAACATTATCGACCTGAATGACGCAGTGCGGGTTCCCCATCGACACCACGCCGCACAATACTGTCTGCTCGGCGGCGCGCATAATATAGGTCTTTTCCGCTTTGTTGGCGCGGAATGGCACCTGAGAGGGCTCGAAGTTCGGCTCCCCCATGTTGACGCGCACCAGATCGTCTTCCGTTACGCTTAATACCATACGACCGTTCGCCGTGCTCACGCGGATGTCACGTTTATTGGTCAGGCCTTTCAAGCGGACAAATCGGGCAAAGCAGCGCGCGCCGTTGCCGCACTGCGACACTTCGCTGCCGTCGGCGTTGAAGATACGATAATGGAAATCCAGATCCGGATCGTAAGGCGGTTCAACAACCAGCAGCTGATCGAAACCGACGCCCAGATGCCGATCCGCCAGGCGGCGAATCAGCTCCGGTGAGAAAAAAACATTCTGCGTTACCGCGTCAACGACCATAAAGTCGTTGCCAAGGCCATGCATTTTAGAGAACTGCATCATCTACTCCAGTTGCGCGGAACAGAACGTTATCGTTAATAGTTTACCTGGGTCGGGCCGCCGCTATCGCCGCGATCGTTACGATCCGGCGTCGAGCTCTGGATACCGCTATTGACCGGTTTGGTCGGCGGAGCCGCCGTCTTTTCTGCCGGAGGGAAATAAAGCGGTCCCTTCAGACCACAGCCGGTCAGGCTGAAGATCGCCAATAAAACGGCAAGCGCTGGAAAAACGTTTTTCATTGATAGTTGCCCGTGATTCACTCTTTCTGCTTTCTATCATCGCAGGAGAAGACGTAAAAGCAAGCGTTTAGCATCCGACTGCGCGCGCTTTTGTTTCGCGCTATACTGCCGCCATCTTCAAAAAAGCAGGGTAGAACCATGAACGACAGTGAATTCCATCGCCAGGCTGACAGCCTGTGGATGACCATCGAAGAGCGTCTGGACGAACGGGACGGCGATAGCGATATCGACTGTGAAATCAACGGCGGCGTGCTGACCCTCAGTTTCGAGAACGGCAGCAAAATTATTATCAACCGTCAGGAGCCGCTGCATCAGGTGTGGCTGGCCACGAAACAAGGCGGCTACCATTTTGATCTTAAAGGTGATGAGTGGGTGTGCGATCGCAGCGGTGAAACTTTCTGGGATCTGCTGGAGCAGGCGGCGACCCGGCAGGCCGGTGAAACGGTGAGTTTTCGCTAAGCCAGCGTAACCGGGAAAGCAAAGCCCCGGCGAAAGCGCCACATCGCCGGGGGAAATGGCGACTCAGGCATGTCGATCAGGAATAGTGCTGCTGCAGCATCGGTGACACCGCGGCATCCTGATTCACCGGCGCCGTCACGGCGCCAATCGCCTGGCTGCGGAAGGGAATCACCTGGTGTCGGCCATCAACGTCGACAATCTGATAGAACTGCGGCAGGTTAAAGTTGATAAAACTGGAGCCGTAGGTGAAACGATCGTGGGATGAAGAGTAGAAGCGGCTCACGTCGCGCACCAGCTCCTCTTTACTGCCTTCACAGTGATGATAAACCTCGGCGCGGTTGCTCTCATCGAGAATATAGATATTAAATCCGCTCTCGTTATCCGCCTCTTCAAAGAAGAACTGAATAATCCCTTCGCTGGCAAATCCGTCCACTACCGGCGGCAGCTTAACATGGTTGGTTTCCACCTGGACCGACAGACCGTGCAGCTTGTTATGCGAGATAGCGCCGTAGAATTCAATGGCGTTCTCCAGCTTCTGCACCGACACGTTAAGCCGCTCGAAGAACAGCCCCCAGGTCTGCCCGGACACGCGCAGCGCCTTAAAGCGCCCGGTATCCTGACGGGTACTGGAGAGGCGCAGCTCAATGCATTCGGAGACCAGTTGCTGCACGCGGGTGCGGATAAGTCCGCGCAGGTGCTGACTGTAGCAGAACACTTCAACGCTATCCGGCGGCGCGGCGTCCTGGTGCATTTTACCCAGAATGGTCTTCAGCGCTTCGATCATCGCCTGCTCGCCGTTAAAGTGCAGGGTTCGCACTTCGTTCCACGAGTTGCGGTACAGCAGATCGACGCTGCCGATTAAGCACTTCTGCGCTTCGCCGAAGCTAAAGACGTCCAGCTTGCGGAAGTCAAAATGCACGACCTGATTGCGGAACGCCGCCGTCGGGTCATATTCGAGGTTGACGATAATCGCCAGGTGGCGGATTTCGCAGGGGCTATACAGCGCTTTCGGCGTGGGCGACGGCAGGCGCAGCGGGAAATGGTGCGAAACGTCGGCGACCATCTCCTGTAGCTTCGCCAGATCGACGATACCGTTGCCCTTAATAAACAGGCGAGTACGTGACGTCAGCAGGCCGTTAAACCAGGCCCAGGCCACCAGCTTATTAAGATAACGGTTATATTCCAGCGGCTGATGGCTGATGATCGATTCCATATCCGGCGCGCGGTTATACACATACCAGCCGGTACGGTTGGCACGGCCAGGCGGCACGTGGATAAAGGTCAGATTCGGCTCGGAGAGGTCCGGAGAGATCTGCGGGTTCACCAGCGTCACCTTGCCCGGCAGCGCTTCAAACGCCGCATACAGCTTACGGGTCAGCACGCCGATATCCTGCGGACTGGCGGACACGCTGAGGTTGTTGCGTCGCGCAAAGCGGATCAGGTTGCGATAGCTTTGCATCATCGCATCCAGCAGCTCGTTGTGCGCTTTGCGTACTTCGTCGATCTTCCAGTTCGCCCGGTTGTCGAGCATCATCAGGCGCTTTTCATCCCAGCCCCACTCTTTCACCAGGTGGCTTACCACCTCGCGACGCCAGCCCACGCAGGCGCGCTCGCGGCTGAGTTTTTCGCACACTTTGAGATAGAAACAGCGCCGCACCAGATCGAGGCGCGTGTCGTCTTCAATCGCCTGCAGGTAGGCGGTCACGCGCTCCAGCATCATGCAGTAGGGGTCGAGACCAAACGAGACGATTTCTCCGTCGTGCAGACGCTGTTTTATGTCTTTCGCCAGCAAGCGGTTGTTCGGGTACTCCCAGGAGTAGGCTTCCAGCAGCAGCGTTTTCAGCACCGCTTTATACGGCGAATCGATACTTTTATACAGCTGCCACAGGCTGGCGCCAAAGTACTCTTCCGCCGACAGCGAACTCAGGCCGCCCAGATCGAGCCACTCGTTTGGCGTCAGTACGCCCTGCGCGTAGAGCCCCATCACATAATCGTCGTAATGATCTTCTTCGTCGCACGGCACCATATTCCACAGAATACGTTTTCCGGCGAGACGCACGGCGGTACGGTAGAACTCATCAAGCAGTAAAATATGCTGGGTCGACCCGCAGTCTTCGCCGCCCAGGCTACCGCTTTCGTTATGGCGGAAGCGGTTTTCGTCAATCAGGAAGAAGCTGACTTCAACGCCCAGCGATGCCGCCCAGCTCTCCAGCAGGCTACATTTGCGCTGCAGCAGCTGGCGCTCTTCGGTATCAAGCCATGCCTGATGACAAACCCAGATATCCAGGTCGGAAGAGCAGCTTTGGCCAACGGAGGAGGTACTGCCCATCGAGTAGACGCCGGTAATCGGCAGTTCGCCTTTCGGCGGCTCTTGCGCCAGCATACCGCGGTGCAGTTCTAACTCGTCAAGGTAGTGGCGTTGGGTTTCATCAGGCGTGTAGAGACAAATGCCACGGGGAACGTTACCGTCAAGGTAACCCGGCATCAACGGGTGATGATAATGTAGTAATGTCGGCAGTAGACTGTAAACCTGCTGGAAAGCGGGTCCCATGGCAGCAAGCGCGCGATCCACGCGCAGTTGGTTGATGGCATCCAGTCTCTGTTTCAGTGTCTCAATATAGAGGTACAAGACATATCGCCTGATGTTCAAAAACCCGTCGTACAATAGTACGGAGGATTTCAGTATTTCAACAAAAACCGTCACCATTTGTCGTCGGTGTGGTTGTGATGAGCTGCTGACGGACAAATGGTTTAAAACGTGATCAATCTAACACCTTGCTCATTGACCGTAAAGAAAGATGCGCTACATACCAGTGTAGCACCGTTTACTGCGTGTAAATTCCTCACTACGGTTGTGGCAACCGCAATGGCACCAAACGCAAATAACGCAAAAAAAGAAAGAGCCGCCCCCCTAATCCCACAAAACTAACATCCATAAGGCAACAATGTTAGGATAGTTTGTGGTCGACAATGACGG
This sequence comes from Raoultella sp. T31, assembly GCF_002806725.1. Classification (NCBI taxonomy): domain Bacteria; kingdom Pseudomonadati; phylum Pseudomonadota; class Gammaproteobacteria; order Enterobacterales; family Enterobacteriaceae; genus Klebsiella; species Raoultella sp. T31. Next base: position 4,783 of record NZ_PIBO01000041.1, on the reverse strand, counting down.
TAACAAGCATGTTAGACAAAGTTTTGAGAATTGCCACACGGCAAAGCCCACTTGCGCTATGGCAGGCGCATTATGTGAAAGAGCGCCTTGAGTCCTGCCATCCTGGACTGGCGGTAGAACTGGTGCCGATGGTCACTCGCGGCGACGTGCTCCTTGATACCCCGCTGGCAAAAGTGGGCGGCAAGGGCTTGTTTGTCAAAGAGTTAGAACTGGCCATTATGCAAGGGCGCGCGGATATCGCCGTGCACTCCATGAAAGATGTTCCCGTCGAGTTTCCCGAGGGACTGGGGCTGGTCACGATTTGCGAGCGCGAAGATCCGCGCGATGCCTTTGTGTCTAACCACTATGCGTCAATCGATGCGCTGCCGCACGGCAGCATCGTTGGCACTTCAAGCTTACGTCGGCAGTGCCAGCTGGCAGCCCAACGTCCCGATCTGGAGATTCGCTCTCTGCGCGGTAACGTGGGCACCCGCCTCGGCAAGCTCGATAGCGGCGAATACGACGCCATTATCCTTGCGGCCGCCGGGCTGAAACGTCTGGGCCTCGAGTCGCGCATTCGTCAGCCGTTAACGCCGGAGCAGTCGCTGCCCGCGGTCGGCCAGGGCGCGGTCGGCATTGAATGTCGCCTGGACGATCAATGGACGCAAACGCTGTTAGCACCGCTGAATCATACGGAAACCGCCATTCGCGTCCGCGCGGAACGGGCGATGAATACCCGGCTGGAAGGCGGCTGTCAGGTTCCGATCGGCAGCTATGCTGAGTTGATTAACGGTGAGCTGTGGCTGCGCGCGCTGGTCGGCGCGCCGGACGGTTCGCAGGTGGTACGCGGCGAACGACGCGGCCAGCCGGAAGATGCCGAGCGTCTCGGCGTCTCGCTGGCGGAAGAGCTGCTGGATAACGGCGCCCGCGGCATTCTCGCCGCCGTTTATGCAGGAGAAGCCCCGCGATGAGCATCCTGGTCACCCGTCCGTTGCCCAAAAGTGAAGAACTGGTCAGCCGCCTGCGCGCGTTAGGACATGTGGCCTGGAGTTTTCCACTCATTGAGTTTACGCCCGGACGCGAACTGCCTGCGCTAGGCGGCCAGCTGGCCGCCTTGTCCGCAGGCGATCTTTTGTTTGCGCTCTCGCAGCATGCGGTAGAGTTTGCCCATGCTCGCTTACATCAACTGGGCCAACGCTGGCCGAAAGCACCCGGCTATTTTGCGATTGGCCGCACTACGGCGCTGGCCCTGCATACGGTCAGTGGGCAGAACATTCGCTACCCATTAGATCGGGAAATTAGCGAAGTCTTGCTACAATTACCTGAATTACAAAACATTGCCGGGAAGAAAGCCCTTCTTCTTCGCGGTAACGGCGGGCGGGAATTATTAGGTGAAACGCTCCGCGAGCGTGGCGCCGACGTTACTTTTTGTGAATGCTATCAACGTAGTGCGAAGCATTACGATGGCGCAGAAGAAGCAATGCGCTGGCAGTCCCGCGGCGTCACTACGCTGGTCGTGACCAGCGGCGAGATGCTGCAACAGCTTTGGGCGCTGATACCCCAATGGTATCGCGAACGGTGGCTCCTTCGCTGTCGCATTTTAGTTGTCAGTGAACGCCTGGCCCGGCAGGCCCGTGAATTGGGCTGGCAGGATATCCAGATTGCCGATAGCGCCGACAACGATGCGCTGCTACGCGCATTACAATAACTCTCAACATTGGAAGCCATAATGACGGAACAACAAAACCAATCCGCCGTGGTTGAAGAGACCAGGGAGGCCGTGGACAAGGCGCCACAGCCAGAGAAGACCGGAAAGAAAAACGGCGGCAATAAAACCAGTCTCGTTCTGAGTGCGGTTGCTATCGCCATTGCCCTCGCCGCAGGCGTCGGCCTGTTTGGTTTAAATAAACAGCAAGTATCGCGCCAGAATGAGACCAGCACGGCGCTCGCCGATCGGCTGGCGGAGCTGCAAAAAGCGCAAGAAAGCCAAAAAAATGAGCTTGAAGGGATTATCAGGCAGCAGGCGGACCAGCTAACCGCAGCGAAACATCAGCAGGAGACGCTGGCGAAGCAACTGGAAGACGTGCAGCAAAAAGTGGCCGTCATTTCCGGCAGCGATGCCAAAACCTGGCTGCTGGCGCAGGCCGATTTTCTGGTTAAATCGGCCGGGCGTAAGCTGTGGAGCGATCGGGATGTCACCACCGCCGCGGCGCTGTTAAAAAGCGCCGATGCCAGCCTCGCCGATATGAACGATCCCAGTCTGATTAGCGCCCGCCGCGCCATTACCGACGATATTGCGTCGCTGTCGGCCGTCAGCCAGGTCGACTACGACGGTATTATCCTCAAGGTCAACCAGCTTGCTAACCAGATTGATAACCTGCGTCTCGCCGACAATAACAGCGACGACTCGCCGATGGATTCCGACAGCGAAGAGCTGTCCAGCTCCATCGGCGAATGGCGCGTGAATCTGCAAAAGAGCTGGCAGAGCTTTATGGACAGCTTTATTACCATTCGTCGCCGCGACGAAACCGCTGTCCCGCTGCTGGCGCCAAACCAGGATATCTACCTGCGCGAAAATATTCGCTCCCGTCTGCTGGTTGCGGCGCAAGCGGTACCGCGCCATCAGGAAGAGACATACAAACAAGCGCTGGATAATGTTTCCACCTGGGTTCGCGCGTATTACGACACGGAAGATGCCACGACTAGGGCGTTCCTGGAAGATGTCGATAAACTGAGTCAGCAAAGCATCACGATGAACGTGCCGGAAAATCTGCAAAGTCAGGCCATTCTCGAGAAGCTGATGCAAACGCGGGTACGCAACCTGATGGCCCAGCCAGCCGTCACCCAGAGCAGCGCTCCGACGCCCCCTGCCCCCGCCCCTGCGCCACAAGGAGAGTAACGCATGCTGAAAATTCTCTTACTCTTCGCACTGCTGATCGCCGGGATCGTTGTCGGCCCGATTATCTCCGGACACCAGGGCTACGTTCTGATCCAGACCGATAACTACAACATCGAAACCAGCGTCACCGGGCTGGTGATCATCATGATCCTCACCATGGTGGTACTGTTTGCGATTGAATGGCTGCTGCGCCGTATTTTCCGTACCGGCGCCCATACCCGTGGCTGGTTCGTGGGCCGCAAACGCCGTCGCGCACGTAAGCAAACCGAACAGGCATTGCTGAAGCTGGCGGAAGGCGACTATCAGCAGGTTGAAAAGCTGATGGCGAAGAACGCCGATCACGCCGAGCAGCCGGTGGTGAACTATCTGCTGGCGGCGGAAGCAGCCCAGCAGCGTGGTGATGAAGCCCGGGCGAATCAGCATCTGGAGCGCGCAACGGAGCTGGCCGGAGACGACCTGATCCCGGTCGAGATCGCGCGCGTGCGCCTGCAGCTGGCCCGCAATGAAAACCATGCGGCCCGCCACGGGATTGATAAGCTGCTGGAGATTACCCCGCGGCATCCGGAAGTGTTGCGCCTGGCCGAGCAGGCCTATACCCGCACCGGCGCATGGAATTCGCTGCTGGATATTCTGCCGTCAATGGCAAAAGCCAACGTCAGTGATGAAGAGCACCGCGCCGCGCTGGAGCAGCAGGCCTGGATTGGCTTGATGGATCAAACCCTGGCCGATCGCGGAAGCGATGGATTACGTGAGTGGTGGCAAAACCAGAACCGCAAAACTCGCAGCCAGGTATCCCTGCAGGTGGCGATGGCCAGTCTGCTCATCGAGAGCGACGATCACGATACCGCGCAGCAGATTATTATCGACGGACTGAAGAAGCAGTATGATGACCGCCTGGTGACGCTGATTCCGCGCCTGAAGACCAATAATCCGGAGCAGCTGGAAAAAGTGCTGCGTCAACAGATTAAATCGGTCGGCGACAGGCCTTTACTGTGGAGCACGCTGGGGCAATCCCTGATGCGCCACGGCGAATGGCAGGAGGCCAGTATCGCGTTCCGCGCTGCGCTGAAACAGCGTCCGGATGCCTTTGATTACGCATGGCTGGCCGATACGCTTGACCGTATGCATCAGCCGGAAGAAGCGGCGTTAATGCGCCGTGACGGCCTGCTGTTAACGCTACAGAACAATCCTCAGCCGTAACTTCCCTCCCGCTATCGTCTCTTCAAGAGGCGATAGCGCGCTTCTCTGAGCTCTCTTCTGCTCATCCCGTCGCGGACATAAAAAAACGCCTGCACTGAAACCAGGGCAGGCGTTAAAACAGGTCTGTTTGACAACAAATTGGGTGCTTCACTCAACGTTATGTCCATGGTGTTTGATGAGGCGATACGCTGTATCTCTCAAGCGGCTTCGCAGCAGCGTGAAGATCGTGCGTAAAAGCGCGACATCTGTCAGTGGACGATAAGCACCGTAAACGGCTCTGCATCATTCCGGAGTTTATGAGGCCCGAAAGCGAACATAAGAGATGGAATGAGCATCTACCCGTTTATTATCGCACAGGTTGCGTGGAAATTGCATCTGTCACAACAGTAAATTGGGAGGATTCCGGGTACGAAATTACGCGTTCGCAGTGTGCGCGGATAGCGGTTTTTTATTCGGAAGATCAGGGAGATATAAGATAGTCGTGGCGCGGCAGAAAACAAAAAACCCCGCCGAAGCGGGGTTCAAAATTGGTCGGCGAGAGAGGATTCGAACCTCCGACCCACTGGTCCCAAACCAGTTGCGCTACCAAGCTGCGCTACTCGCCGATGTACTGCTTTTTGAATTTTTAGTTCAATTCATTTTAAAAGTCGTGGTGCGAGGGGGGGGACTCGAACCCCCACATCCTAAGGACACTAACACCTGAAG
>NZ_PIBO01000040.1:0-58059 GCF_002806725.1 Raoultella sp. T31 | reverse complement strand
GCTGCGCTTACCGGGGCTACGGGTCCTACGGCTCCTCTGTGTTGTGATATGTCTGCGGCTGGCTCCGCGGTGGCGCTACACTTACCGGGGCTACGGGTCCTACGGCTCCTCTGTGTTGTGATATGTCTGTGGCTGGCTCCGCGGTGGCGCTACGCTTACCGGGGCTACGGGTTCTGGGCTACGTCTCTGTTTTCCTGGCTGTGCGGTCGGGTAGCCCGGATAAGGCGTTTACGCCGCAATCCGGGGGGGCGTCTGACGATGTATCATGTAGCGCTTTCTTGCTGGCGATACATTCCATTTTCCCTTCAGAAGTGATCTCGCTAGCAATGTGAGATAAATCCTTGCCTTTGCATGACATCTGCACGGTTTCAATGTTGTTAAACCCGGCGTTGTGTTCTAGAAACAAAATGTAACATTCTGATTACCTTACCGGTGGAACGCAACGATGAATTATTCAGGGAAATACCTCATCTGGACATTGCTCTCGGTTGTCGGAGCCTTTGCCCTCGGCTACATCGCCTTAAACCGGGGTGAACAGATTAATGCGTTATGGATTGTCGTCGCGGCAGTCTGCATTTATCTGATTGCCTATCGTTTTTACGGTCTCTATATCGCCAACAATGTGCTGGCGGTTGACCCTACGCGCATGACCCCCGCCGTTCGGCACAACGACGGCCTTGATTATGTGCCGACCGATAAAAAAGTGCTGTTCGGTCATCATTTTGCGGCGATTGCCGGTGCAGGGCCGCTGGTGGGGCCGGTGCTGGCGGCGCAAATGGGCTATCTGCCGGGAATGATCTGGATCCTCGCCGGGGTGGTGCTGGCTGGCGCGGTGCAGGACTTTATGGTGCTGTTTGTTTCGACCCGCCGCGATGGACGATCTCTCGGCGAGCTGGTGAAAGAAGAGATGGGGCCAACCGCCGGCGTGCTGGCGCTGGTGGCCTGCTTTATGATTATGGTGATTATCCTCGCGGTACTGGCGATGATCGTGGTCAAAGCGCTGACCCACAGCCCGTGGGGTACCTATACCGTGGCCTTTACTATCCCGCTGGCGATCTTTATGGGGATCTACATTCGCTACCTGCGTCCGGGACGCATCGGCGAAGTGTCGGTGATTGGTCTGGTGATGCTGGTGTTCGCTATTGTCTCCGGCGGGTGGGTGGCGGAAAGCCCGACCTGGGCGCCGTGGTTTGATTATACCGGCGTACAGCTGACCTGGATTCTGGTGGGCTATGGTTTTATTGCCGCCGTTCTTCCGGTGTGGCTGCTGCTGGCGCCGCGTGATTACCTGTCGACCTTCCTGAAAATCGGCACCATCGTCGGGCTGGCGATTGGTATTTTGATTATGCGCCCGACGCTGACCATGCCGTCGCTGACCAAATTTATTGACGGCACTGGCCCGGTCTGGTCCGGCAGCATGTTCCCGTTCCTGTTTATCACCATCGCCTGCGGCGCGGTCTCCGGCTTCCATGCGCTGATTTCATCCGGGACCACGCCGAAGATGCTGGCGAATGAGGGCCAGGCCTGCTTTATCGGTTATGGCGGCATGCTGATGGAGTCCTTTGTCGCCATCATGGCGCTGGTGGCGGCCTGCGTTATCGATCCGGGCGTCTACTTTGCGATGAACAGCCCGATGGCGGTACTGGCGCCGGCTGGCACCACCGATGTGGTGGCCTCTGCCGCGCAGGTGGTCAGCAGCTGGGGCTTTAGCATTACGCCGGATACGCTGCGCCAGATAGCCAGCGAAGTGGGCGAGCAGTCGATCATCTCGCGGGCCGGCGGCGCGCCGACGCTGGCGGTGGGGATGGCCTACATCCTGCACGGCTCGCTGGGCGGCCTGATGGATGTCTCCTTCTGGTATCACTTCGCCATTCTGTTTGAAGCGCTGTTCATCCTGACGGCGGTTGATGCCGGGACCCGTGCGGCGCGCTTTATGCTGCAGGATTTGCTGGGTGTGATAAGCCCAGGCCTGAAGAAAACCAACTCGCTGCCGGCCAACCTGCTGGCGACCGGGCTTTGCGTGCTGGCGTGGGGATACTTCCTGCATCAAGGGGTTGTTGACCCGCTCGGCGGGATTAACACCCTGTGGCCGCTGTTTGGTATCGCGAACCAGATGCTGGCGGGGATGGCATTGATGTTGTGTGCGGTGGTACTGTTTAAAATGAAGCGCGAACGTTATGCCTGGGTGGCGCTGCTGCCGACGACCTGGCTGTTGATTTGCACCCTGACCGCCGGCTGGCAGAAGTCGTTCAGCCCGGATACCAAAGTCGGCTTCCTGGCGATTGCCAATAAGTTCCAGGCGATGATCGACAGCGGTACGATTCCGCCTCAGTACACCGAATCTCAGCTGGCGCAGCTGGTTTTTAACAACCGCCTGGATGCGGGGTTAACCCTCTTCTTTATGGTGGTCGTGGTGGTGCTGGCGTTCTTCTCCATCAAAACCGCGCTGGCGGCGTTGAAAGAGGATAAACCGACGGCGAAAGAGACGCCTTATGAGGCGTTACCTGACGGCGCAGAGCCGATGGCGGCTCAGGCGAAGCGCGCACATTAAACCTAACCCCCCTTTCCGTGTGCGGAAAGGGGGGAGTCATGAGAGAGCACTATGTTTGATACCCTTTCGAAAGCCGGGAAGTATCTGGGTCAGGCGGCGAAAATGATGATCGGCGTGCCCGATTACGATAATTATGTCGAGCATATTCGCCAGACGCATCCTGAGCAAACGCCGATGACCTATGAAGAGTTCTTTCGCGAGCGACAGGATGCGCGCTACGGCGGAAAAGGCGGCGCGAAGTGTTGTTAAGCCCTTCCTTCAGGCATTAAGTCCCCATCAACATCCAGACCGGTAGCGGAGATTTGTCCGGCTGCCGGGCTGGCCCCGGTAACCAACGCTTTTTTACCCGTTCACTCGATCTGCATGATGACCTCGTACTGTGAGTGGCAGATGCATCATGAGGTACAGAGCGAGGTACAGAGCGAGATTCCCGTGTCAATGCACCTGTCTGCGGAAGTTTTCCACTTTCTCAAACGCGGCGGCCAGGCTTTGCGGCGTTAGTTCCACCGGCAGGAAGTGGATTGATTCCACCGGGCGCAGAGTATGGGCGATGACCCGATCCAGTTCGTCGCGGTTGTGGATATCCACGTCGAGTTCCGCCAGGGTGGTGGGCAGGTTGAAACGCTGCCAGGCGTTAATCAACTGAGCCAGCACATCGTCCTGACCCAGCAGGGCGCTTTGCACCAGAATGCCGTAGGCGACCTTGGTGCCATGCAGGAATTTATCGGTCTGCGGCAGAATTGTCAGGCCGTTATGCACCGCATGGGCGGCGGCGACGCGGGTATAGCGTTCGCCTAAGCCGCCGACCATCCCGCCGCCAGCGATAATGGCATCCGTCACATCGCGGAACGCCTGCGACAGCTCGCCGTGTTGCTGATCCGCCAGCGCGGTCTCGCTGCTTTGCAGCAGAACGTCACGAATGGCCAGCGCGCCGTTAATCCCCAGGCGTACGGTCAGCGGCAACGTTTCCGGTTTCGGTGCCAGCACCACCGCCTCATACCATTTCGCCAGCGTATCGCCGATTCCCGCCAGCAGATATTCCGCCGGGGCGTTGAGGATGATTTGCGGCTCCACCAGCACGAGGAAGTTGGCGTCATCGAAGATTTCAAAATGCAGCGCCTGGCCGGCGTCGTTGTACCACACCGACAGCGGGGTCCACGCGGCGCAGGTGGCGGCGATGGTCGGGATGGCCACCACCGGCAGACCCAGCCGCCGGGCCACGGCCTTGGCGGTATCCAGCAGCGCGCCGCCACCGACGCCGATCACCACGGCGCGGTCATCCCCGGCTTCCGCGACCAGCTGCGCGACGTCGCTTTCGCTGCAGTGTCCGCTAAACAGCACTTTTTTGGCGCCGACGGCGTGAAACGCCTGCGGCAGGAACGGCTGCGCACCGGCGATGGCGCGCTCGCCGTAGATCCAGATGGCGTGGGCAAGCTGCTCGTCGCTGTAAAAATCGTGCAGGCGGGCAAGGCTGCCGTCATGGGAAAAATAGTTAGCCGGGCCGGGTACTACGCGGATATCGCTGTTGCTCATGAACGCTGTCCTTATTTCGTTTCGCTAACCTGATGTTATGTCTGGACACCCGGATGGCTAATATTATTTCGTTTTATCTTATGCCTTTTACGCAGTTGTCAGTCAAGGTCGGCTGTGAAAAATTCGTTAAATCAGAATATTAATCGTAAAGGTCCCGGCGGATGACAGTGAATCGTCTTGAGATGAACAACATTAATCTGGCCTTTTCCGGTTTCAGGGCGCTGAGCAATGTGGCGTTCACCCTGCGGGGAGGGTCGGTACACGCGCTGACCGGTGCTAACGGGGCGGGGAAATCGACGCTGATGGCGGTGCTGTGCGGAACGCACGCCCACTATGAGGGCGAGATCGTCATCAATAACCAGCCGGTGAGCGTTCGCTCGCCGCGGGATGCGAAACAGCTGGGCATTCATCTGGTGCAGCAGGAGGTCGATGTGGCGCTGGTGCCCGGCCTGTCCATTGCGGAAAACATTATGCTGGATCGCCTGGCGGAGCCGGGGCTGGGCTTTAGCTGGCGCGCGGTGCGCGAACAGGCGCGCGAGGCTCTGGCCCAACTGGATATTACGCTCGATGTGCGTCGCCCCATCGACAGTTGCACCCTCGCGGAGAAGCAGCAAATTCTGCTGGCCCGCGCGCTGTCGCACCATTGCCGGTTTTTGATTCTGGATGAACCTACCGCGCCGCTCGATCAGCATGAAAGCGAGCGCCTGTTTACGGTGGTACGCCGCCTGCAACAGCAGGGGATCGGCGTGGTGTTTATCTCCCACCGCATTCATGAGTTGAAGGCTATCTGCGACACCCTGACGGTGTTGCGCGACGGAAAGCTGATTGAGAGCTGCCCGATGCACGATCTGAGCGGCGAGCAGATCGTCGAGAAGATGCTCGGCCACGAGCTGAGCGATATCTTCCCGCCGAAACGTCCGCCGCACGGCGAAGAGATTCTGTTACAGGTTGACGGTCTGCATGATGAGGGGCTGCTGCAGGATATTTCGCTGCGTCTGCGCAAAGGCGAAATCCTTGGTATCGCCGGCCTGGCCGGGGCGGGAAAAACCGAACTGTGCAAAGCGCTGTTTGGCGCCAGCAAAAGCCGCCTGACGCGCGGGGAGTTGAACAGCCAGCCGTGGCGGCCTCGCGACCCGGCCGATTCTGTGCTGCGCGGGCTGGCGCTGGTGCCGGAAGAGCGGCGCAAAGAGGGCATTTTTATCGAAGAACCGATCGGTATGAATCTGGCGGTTAGCGCCGATAACAGCTTTTCGCGCTGGAGCCTGTTCGGCCATCGCCAGGCATGGCGCTGGGCGGAAGAGGTGATTGCCCGCATCGGCATTCGTACCACCGGTCCGGGCCAGACCCTGCGTCGGCTGTCCGGCGGTAATCAGCAGAAGGTGGCGATCGGCAAATGGCTGCGCGGCAACGCCAACGTCTTGATATTCGATGAGCCGACCAAGGGCGTCGATGTGAAAGCAAAAACCGACCTGTTCACCCTGATCGACGGGCTGGCGCGAGAGGGCAAAGGGGTGATTTATGCCTCGGGCGAATTTTCTGAGCTGGTGGGATTGTGCGACCGCATTTGCGTGTTGTGGGATGGCCGTATCGTCGCAGAAATACCGGGCGCTGAGGCCCGGGAAGAGACACTACTTTATTACTCCACCGGAGGAGCAGCAGCGTGAGCAAGGCCCTGGCAGTGAACGCGACGGCATCGGGTCGTCAGCGATTTTTTGATTTTCTTTATAAATGGGGCATGTTGCTGACCGTGGTGGCGCTGATCGCCGTTTTTGGCCTCGCCTCGGACAACTTCCTCGACCCGTTCAATATCATCAACATTTTGCGCTCCATCGCCATTGTGACGGTGATTGCGATTGGCGTCTCTGTGTCGTTGACCATCGGCGGCTTTGACCTGTCGGTGGGCTCAACGGCCTCGCTGGCAAACGCGCTGGTTATCTCGCTGTTTGTCTGGCACGGCTTTGGCACCACTGAGGCGATCCTGGTCACCCTGGCGCTCTGTACGCTGGTGGGGCTGTTCAACGCTTTTTTGATTGTCGTCCTGCGCATTCCCGACATGCTCGCCACCCTCGCCAGCCTGTTTGTGATTCAGGGCGTGGCAATGACCTACAGCTACGGCGGCTCGATTACCGAGAATATGGTATTGCCGAGCGGTGACATGGCGGAAGGGGTGATTCCGGCCGCCTTCGGTTCGTTGGGACAGGTGCCTACGATTGTGATAGTGATGCTGGTGGTGACCGTGGTTGCCCAGCTGGCGCTCTCGTTCACCACGCATGGGCGCAGAATGTACGCCATCGGCGGAAACCCAGAGGCTGCTCGGCTCTCCGGGCTGCGCATCACCCGCTATAAAGTGGCGGCCTATGTTATCGCCTCGCTGCTGGCCGGGCTGGGCGGCATTTTACTGGCCTCGCGCATCGGTTCCTCGCAGGTTAATGCCGGCAGCGGCTACCTGATGGATGCGGTGGCGGCGGCGTGGATTGGCTTTTCCCTGGCGGGTTCAGGTAAACCAAACGCGCTGGGCACGCTGGTGGGGGCGGTGATTCTTGGCGTGCTCTCCAACGGCCTGGTGATGCTGTCGGTGCCGTATTACGCCATGGACATTATTAAAGGGCTGGTGCTGGCTGGCGCGCTCGCACTGACCTACTTTCAGCGCCGCACATAAAATTTTACAGGGTAAACACCATGAAAAAGATAACGTTTTCACTGATCGCATTGGGGTTGTTCAACTCTGCGGCGGCCTTTGCGGAAACCCCGACGCCGATCCCGGCGGCGATTGCCGAACATAGCGGTCCGATTCGCATTGCGGTTATCCGTAATCTGGGATCCGACGATAACACCACCCAGTTTGTCTCCGGGGCGATTCAGGAGGGGAAAAAGCTCGGTTTTAAAATCAGCACCTTCCTGAGCAACGGCGATGATGCCAAATTCCAGGACTTCGTTAACCAGGCGATTAGCCAGAAATACGACGGCATTATTCTCTCCCAGGGACGCGATCCGTACTCAACCGCGCTGGTGAAAAAAGCGGTGGACGCCGGGATTAAAGTCGCCGTGTTCGATACTGCGGTCAATGGCGAGATCCCCGGCGTTACCGTCACCCAACAGGATGACGCCTCGCTGACCGATCTCTCCTTTGGCCAACTGGTGAAAGACTTCAACGGCAAAGCCAACATCGTCAAACTGTGGGTCGCCGGTTTCCCGCCGATGGAGCGCCGCCAGGCAGCGTACCAGACGTTGCTGAAGCAAAACCCGGGGATTAAAGAGCTGGAGTCGATTGGCGCCGTCTCTTCCGACGTGCAGGGCGACACCGCCAATAAGGTCGGCGCGATTCTGGCCAAATACCCGAAAGGCAAGATCGATGCGATTTGGGGAACCTGGGATGCGTTCAGCCAGGGGGCCTATAAAGCGCTGAAGGAGAACGGTCGCAGCGAGATTAAACTCTACAGCATTGATATTTCTAACCAGGACCTGCAATTGATGCGTGAATCCGGCAGCCCGTGGAAGGTGAGCGTGGCGGTGGATCCGAAACTTATCGGCGCCACCAACGTGCGGCTGATCGCCAATAAGATTGCCGGTGAACCGACCCCGGCCACCTACGACTTCAAAGCGGCGGCTATTCCGCAGGCGCTGCTGGCGGCGCAGCCGGGGGCGGTTAACGTCGCCTCGCTGGGTAAAATCATTCCGGGCTGGGGCCAGACGGAAGACTTTATCGCTCCGTGGTTCGCCACTCTCGAAGCGAAGAATAAATAACAACTGCCGGGTGGCGGCGGCGCCTTACCCGGCCTACAGCCGTAGGCGCGGTAAGCGCGGCGCTACCGGACAACAGGAGGTTGCGTGACGGCGTTACCCACACCAGAATACAGCCGCAATATGCGGCTGATTGGGCATAGCGATCAGGGAGGACGCCCCGACGGCGTCCAGCTCATGGTACACCGTGGCTTTGCGTATATCGGCCATATGGTGTCGCAGGGTTTTTCGGTGGTGGACGTGCGCGATCCGGCGCATCCGAAAGCGGTAAACTACGTTGCCGCGCCGCCGGGGACCTGGAACGTGCATTTGCAGGCGCATGATGATCTGCTGCTGGTCATTAATGCCCGCGATCTGTTTGCCGACACCCGCTTTGCCGACGAGAAGGTGTATTACACCCGCTCGGTGGGCGAGACGGTCAGCGATGTGCAGGATCGCGGCTGGAGCGCCGGGCTGCGCGTGTTCGATATTTCGCGTCCGGAGCATCCGCGCGAGATTGGCTTTTTGTCGCTCAGCGGTATCGGCATTCATCGGATCTGGTACGTTGGCGGTCGTTGGGCCTACGTTTCCGCGCTGATCGACGGTTTTAGCGATTATATCTTCCTGACTATCGATCTGGCGGATCCGCGCAAGCCGCAAGTGGCCGGGCGCTGGTGGTTGCCGGGGATGAACCAGGCGGCGGGGGAGAGCCCGCAGTGGCCGGAAGGCAAGCGCTATGCCTTGCATCACGCGATTATTGCCGGCGACACCGCTTACGGTAGCTGGCGCGACGGCGGCCTGACGCTGCTCGACGTGAAGGACAGAACCCAGCCGCAACTGATCAGCCATCGCAACTGGAGCCCGCCGTTTGGCGGCGGAACCCATACCGCGTTGCCGCTGCCGGACCGGGATCTGCTGGTGGTGCTGGATGAAGCGGTGCTCGATAACCAGCAGGATGGCGAGAAGCTGATCTGGCTGTTTGATATCCGCGAACCGACAAACCCGGTGAGTATCTCCACGTTCCCGCAGCCGGATGAAGCTGACTACGTGGCGAAAGGGGCGCACTTTGGTCCGCATAATCTGCATGAGAATCGCCCCGGCAGCTTTATCAGCTCAACGCTGATTTTCGCCACTTACCAGAATGCGGGCGTTCGCGCTTACGATATTTCCAACCCTTACCGACCGGTGGAGACCGGAGCGCTGGTGCCTGCTGCCCCGGCGAAAATGATGGATACCCGTCCGGGTCGCCCGCAGGTGATTCAGTCCTGCGATGTGTTTGTTGATGCGCAGGGAATTATCTACAGCACGGATTACAACGGCGGGTTGTCGGTGATTGAGTATCGCGGATAGTTTTTTGCCGGGTGGCGCTGCGCTTACCCGGCCTACAAAACCCCGGACGAGATGCCGGATAAGGCATCAGGCGCGTAGGCCGGAGAAGGCATCAGGACCCTATGCCGGGAAGATGTCAAAGAGCCGTAGGCCGGGTAAGGCGTAAGCCGCCACCCGGCATACAGACTGCGCTTAGCTATCCAGAAGCGGCGAGACTTCCCCGGGTGGTGGCGTCAACGCCTTACCCGGGCTACCGGCTGGATAAGGCGTCAGGCGCGTAGGCCGGAGAAGGCATCAGGACCCTATGCCGGGAAGCTAGCCAGAAGAGGCAGGGCTTCCCCGGGTGGCGGCGTCAACGCCTTACCCGGGCTACCGGCTGCAGATGTCTGTCACCCGTAGCCCGGCTGAGCGCAGCGCGAGCCGGGAACCGCTGGGCAGGGAGTTCAACCGTATTGACGGATTCGCGCGATCAGCTCTTCGGCGCTGTCGATACGGTCGGCAATCACAATCAATGCTTTACCCAGGGTGATTGCGTGGCGCAGGCACTCGTGGCGCATGGCCGCATCCTGAATCGTCTCGATATCGGCGACGTGGGACAGGCCGACGCTGCGGCGAATCAGCTCGGTGCCGCAGAAGCCAATCGCATCGTGCCACACTTTTTTCAGGAACGTGGAGGCATAGCCGGGGTAGGTCAGCGCCGCATCGCGCGTTTTCTCCGCCGCCAGAGAGTGGAAGCGTTCGGCAAAAGTATTCCACAGCGTCTGAATATCGTGCAGACGCTGTTCGCGAGCCGCGGCGGCATCGCGAATGCCCAGATGCCCCGGCAGGCCGCAGTAGTTCAGCAACAGGTTGCCGATAGCGGTCCCGATATCAAAACCTATCGGACCGAAATAGCCGAATTCTGCGTCGATGGCTTTAAAACTCTCCTCGGCGACAAAAATGGAACCGCTGTGAATATCGCCGTGCAGCAAGGCTTCGGCGTGCGAGAAGAAGCGATGTTTCAGCGATGCGACCGCTAGCCTGAGCGAAGCGTCGTCACGCAGAGCGGCCACTTCAGCTTCCAGCTCGGCCGGGTAGTTATTGCGTTCGTGAAGCTGATACGGGTCGTTGAAAAACAGGTCTTCGGTGATTTCGCACATCTCCGGATTGATAAACCGGGCGACCTGCGCCTTTTTCTCGTGCGGATGGAGGTAGAAATCACTGGTATGAAACAGCGCCTGGGCCAGATATTCCCCTAGCTGGCTGGCGGCCTGCGGGTAGTAAACGTTGTTAATCAGCTCGCCGCGCCAGATACGGTGATCGGAGAGATCCTCCATCACCATGACCGCCAGCTCGGGGTCGAAGTGGTGGATTTTCACCGTGTGCTGCGGGGCGTGCTGGTAGTGCGCCACCAGAGTTTGCGCCTCAAGACGGGCGCGGTCGAGGGTCAGCGGCCAGGATTCCCCTACGCAGCGAACGTAGGGCAGGGCCTGCTTCACGACAACGCGACTCACGCCGTGAGTATCATAAATCTTAAAGACCAGGTTGAGGTTACCGTCCCCCACTTCCTGCGCGGACACCAGCTCAGACGGGTCATCGATGCCGCCAAATTGTTGTGCGTATGCCACGGCATCGCCGGGGGTGAAGGTATGGTATTGCGACATTGCCTCGATCCTCAAAAGTTCTGATTAAGCCGTTCAGACGTCTATACTTCTGGATTTCATCCTGACACAATGTGATACAACAACGCAACAGGGATTTAACGATATGCAGACACTACAGACCACCAGCCTGCGGGTAAGCGAAAATCAGCTTTTTATTCTTGATCAGCAGGCATTGCCGCAGGAAAAACGCTGGCTGGCGGCGGATAACGTTTCGTTGCTGGTGGACCATATTCACGCGCTGCGGGTGCGCGGGGCGCCGTTAATCGGCCTGTCGGCCAGCCTGCTGCTGGCGCTGCTGGCCCGGCGCGGCCTCAGCCGGGACGAACTGGCTCAGGCGCTGGAAACGCTGCGCGCCGCGCGCCCGACGGCGGTAAACCTGATGAACAATCTCGATCGCATGAAGCTGGCGCTGGCAGCAGAGGACTATGCCGAGGCGCTGGAAGCGGAAGCGCTGCGCCTGATCGCGGAAGATAAACAGCTGTGCGCCAGTATCGCCGAGGCGGGCAGCGCGCTGGTGACGCCAGGCAGTCGCCTACTGACGCATTGTAATACCGGCGGTCTGGCGACGGCGGGCGTGGGGACGGCGCTGGGAGTGATTGCGCTGGCCCATCAGCGCGGGCGGGTGGAAAACGTCTGGGTCGACGAGACGCGTCCGCTGCTGCAGGGCGGGCGACTGACCGCCTGGGAGCTGGGCGAACTGGGGGTGCCTTACCAGCTGATTACCGATTCGATGGCCGCTAGTCTGATGGCTAAAGGGCAGGTTGATGCCGTATGGGTCGGGGCTGACCGTATCGCGGCTAACGGCGATGTGGCGAATAAGATAGGCACCTACTCGCTGGCGGTACTGGCGAAGTATCATGCTATTCCGTTCTACGTGGCGGCACCGCAAACCACTCTCGATCGCCATTGTCCGAACGGCGAGGCGATCCCGATTGAGCAGCGGGCGGCAGCGGAAGTCACCGGCGTCGCCGGTAGCTTTGGCGCGGTGCAGTGGGCGCCGAAAGATGCCGCCGTTTACAATCCGGCCTTTGACGTCACCCCCGCGGCGCTGATTAGCGGCTGGGTGCTGGATAGCGGCGTGGTCACCCCGGAGCAGGTGGCGGCAGGGGCGTTTGCGCCAGCAACGGCCTGAGCCAGAACGCGAGGTGGCCGCAGCTTCGCGTGAGTGAATGGGCATTCTGCATATTTTGCCCGGTGGCGGCTGACGTCTTACCGGGCCTACGGGGGGAGCTGACCTACGGGGTGTGGAGCGGGCAATGCCCGAGATGCGCGCATCGCACTTCTTTCCCACAGAACGATCTCCCGTCTTTTTGACCGCCGGTAGCCGGTAATATGGGGAGCATGAAAACTCTCGGTTATATCATTGTTAAAAACCGTAATTTCATATGCATTTCTGATATAACCATTACCTATGTAAGCCTTTCCTGAAATATTGTTCACTTAAGCTGGCGGTGTTAGTATCGGATAAATAGCCATTTAGACGGCTAAAGAATCTTTCGTCAGGCTATTTTATTGGCCATTTGGACCACGGCTGTGAGCACAAAACTCGTCGAGTTTTGAGCGCCTTTGATGGCGGCCCGAAGGGGGAACGTCGCGAATGCTCCTCACGTACTGCGTGTACGTTCCGGGTGTTGCGCGCTGTCCATGTCCAGACTGCCCGCAACAATAACGCCTGCCCGTACAGGTTCTCAAATTAACATCGCTAAACTAAGGAACTGCTATGTGGCAAGAAAGACTCGCGCAACTGGTCACCACCTGTCATTGGATCGGCGCGAAAGGCTGGGCGCCGGCGACCGGCGGCAATATGTCGGTGCGTCAGGATGAGACCTGGTGCTGGCTTAGCGAGTCGGGGCGCGATAAAGGCAGCCTGACGACGGAGGATTTCCTGCAGGTGGAGATCGCCAGCAATAAAGCGCCTTCCGGGCGTAAACCGTCTGCTGAAACCGGCCTGCATACGCTGGTGTATCGCCTGTTCCCTGAGGCTAACGTCGTGCTGCACGTCCATACCGTCAACGCGACGGTGCTGTCGCGCATCGAGAAGAGCGGGACGCTGGCGCTGCAGGGCTATGAAATGCAGAAAACCCTGACCGGCCAGCACAGCCACCTCGATAGCGTACCGGTGGCGATTTTCGATAACGACCAGGATATCGACGCTCTGGCGGCGCGCATTGAAGATTATGCGCAGACCAACCCGCTGCGCTACGGCTTCCTGCTGCGTGGCCACGGTCTGACCTGCTGGGGCAAAGATATTAATGAGGCCCGTCGCCAGCTGGAAGGACTGGAGTTTCTGTTCGAGTGCGAGCTGATGCGCCGCCGCTACGAGCGCGACTAAATTTCACTCCACTAACGGGTCAGGCATGGATTTTTATCCCGGAATCGATATCGGCACCTCGCGCGTGAAAGCGCTGCTGTTTGATGAACACTTGCAGGCGTTTCACTGGCACGGGCCATCGGGAAGCTACGGATGGTGTAGGCCGGGTCAGGCGTAGCCGCCACCCGGCGCTAGCGCATTGTGGCGTTATGCCAGCCGCGGGTAGGCGTTGGCGATATCGTTGCCGGTAAATTTCGCCACCCAACCTTCCGGGTTGTCGAAAATGCGGATAGCGGTGAAATCAGGCTCCGGGCCCATATCAAACCAGTGCGGCGTGTTGGCCGGTACTGAAATCAGATCGTTCTTCTCGCACAGTACCTGAAACACTTCATTGCCGATATGCAGGCAGAACAGCCCGGCGCCTTCAACAAAAAAGCGGACCTCGTCTTCACCGTGGGTGTGTTCGTTGAGAAACTTCGCGCGTAGCGCCTCTTTCTGCGGATTATCCGCGCGCAGGCTGATGACATCCCAGCTCTGGTAACCTTTTTCCGCCACCAGCTTCGCGATAGCGTGTTGATAGGCTTCAAGCACCGTCTCGGATGTCGGAGAGGGGCCTAAATCACGGTCGGCCTGCCAGCGTTCGAAGCGCACGCCTTTGGCGTTGAGCTGCTGCTGGATTTCATCGCCGTCGGTGCTATGCCAGAGAGGGGTACCGGCGTCTTTTTCTGAATAAATCGTTAATGCGCTCATGCTGGGATCTGCTCCGGATGAATGTCGTCAAAACGCTGAACTTGCGGGTGATGGCTGGCAGGATCGCGGTCGCCGCGCACCAGCTGGATCGTACGAAAACCGGCGGCTTCTGCCGCATCCAGCTCCTGATGAATATCGGAGAGGAACAGAATCGTCGCCGGATGATGCCCCAGCTGTTCGGCAATATTGCGGTAGGACTGCGTTTCTCGCTTGGCTCCCGTCAAGGTATCGAAATAGCCACTGAACAGATGAGTAATATCACCTTCATCGCTGTAGCCAAATAACAATTTCTGCGCCGCGACGGAGCCAGAGGAATATATATATAAATCAATTCCCTGAGACTTCCATTTTTCCAGCGCGGGCAGAACGTCCGGATAGAGATGGCCGGTAAAGTCGCCGTTAACATAGCCCTCGCGCCAGATAATGCCCTGCAGCGCCTTGAGCGCCGTTGACTTGCGGTCTTCATCCATAAAGGCCAGCAGGGTATCAATCAGTTCGGCGGCGCTGGCGGTGGGGTTGCCGATTTCCGTTCGCAGATTATCAAGGATCGTCTTCACCGGCTCGGCGTACTGTTGCGCGGTGACAAAGGCCGCCAGCCGCTCGCGGGCGTATGGAAACAGAACGTTGTGGACAAAAGAAATGTCGCTGGTGGTACCTTCAATATCGGTCACGATAGCGCGGATCATGGTTTCTCCAGAGTAGGCGGTGCGCCGTGATAGGGCTGCTTCAGGCGAGAACCGGCATAACATTATCATTTAGACGTCTAAGCGTCTTGATTGCCAAATACTAACATCGTGTTATAGTGGCTTCAACAACAGCATTACAATCGGTAATTATACAATGAGCAATAAGCCACTGATTCCTGAAAGTAAACTCCCTTCGCTTGGCACCACTATATTTACCCAGATGAGCGCGCTGGCGCAGGAGCACCGGGCGATCAACTTGTCGCAGGGGTTCCCGGATTTTGACGGGCCGCGCTACCTGCAGGAGCGCCTGGCCTATCATGTCGCTCAGGGGGCTAACCAGTACGCGCCGATGACCGGCGTCCCGGCCTTGCGTGAGGCGATTGCCGATAAAACCGCTGAACTGTACGGCTATCATCCGGATGCCAACAGCGATATTACCGTCACGGCGGGGGCGACCGAAGCGCTGTATGCGGCGATTACCGCGCTGGTCCGCGCCGGTGATGAGGTTATCTGTTTTGACCCAAGTTACGACAGCTACGCGCCGGCCGTGGAGTTGTCCGGCGGCGTGTTGAAACGTATCGCTTTGCAGCCGCCCCATTTTCGCGTTGACTGGCAGGCATTTGCCGCGGCGCTTAGCGAACGCACCCGGCTGGTTATCCTGAACACGCCGCATAATCCGTCGGCGACGGTCTGGCAGCGCGAGGATTTTGCCGCGTTGTGGCAGGCGATTGCTGACCATCAAATTTATGTGATCAGCGATGAGGTCTATGAGCATATTTGCTTTGCGCCGCACGGGCACGCCAGCGTACTGGCCCACCCGCAGCTGCGCGAACGGGCGGTGGCGGTCTCTTCATTTGGCAAAACCTTCCACATGACCGGCTGGAAAGTGGGGTACTGCGTGGCACCGGCGGCGATAAGCGCTGAGCTGCGCAAGGTTCATCAGTATCTGACCTTCGCGGTGAATACGCCGGCTCAGCTGGCTATCGCCGATATGCTGCGCCATGAGCCGGAGCACTATCGTCAGTTGCCGGAATTTTATCGCGAGCGGCGAGACTTGTTTGTCGATGCCCTGCGCAGTAGTCGTCTGGAGATTTTATCCTGTGAGGGTACCTACTTCCTGCTGGCTGACTACAGCGCGGTTTCCGATCTCGATGATGTCAGCTTCTGCCGTTGGCTGACGACCGAAGTGGGCGTCGCGGCGATCCCGCTGTCGGTGTTCTGCGCCGATCCGTTCCCGCACAAGCTCATCCGCCTGTGCTTTGCAAAACAACCGGCAACTCTGCTGGCCGCAGCGGAACGTCTCTGCCAGCTGTAGTTATTTTACGGTCCACGCCTGAGAAAATTGCCGGTCGCCAAACAGTTCGGCAAGACCGCTAATTTGCTTCAGGCGTAACACTTCGTCCGTATCCATACCCAGTTCCTGACTGATTTTCGCGTCAGACCAGCCAAGGTTCGCCAGCTCATGGACGATCTCTGACATGGCCGGGATCTGATGGCGGCCCCGCGCGCGGTTATGGCGAATGGTGGCGGCCATCAGCGTATCGCGACTGGCTGAATGGTTTTCCAGGCAGGCGACCGGCAGATAGCCGTTTAGCTGTTGTTTTAACGGCGCTTTATTTCTGGCAAGCTCGTGGCGATGGAATCCGTCGACGATGGTGTAGCGCGCCTCATCTTGTCTGAGCACCACGATGGGTTGCGTAAAACCGTCCGTTTTCAGCGAAGTGAGCAGCAGGCGTTTTTCCGGCGGGGCGAGGTTGTTGGGGTTGTAATCATTTGGCGAGACGCGTTCCTGCTTTACCCACAGCACGCAGTCAACGGGATGGGATTTGAACGGGCTGTAATGGTGTAAAAGCTGGCGAAAAGCGTTCAG
Organism: Raoultella sp. T31; assembly: GCF_002806725.1. NCBI lineage: Bacteria > Pseudomonadati > Pseudomonadota > Gammaproteobacteria > Enterobacterales > Enterobacteriaceae > Klebsiella > Raoultella sp. T31. Next base: position 41,666 of record NZ_PIBO01000040.1, on the reverse strand, counting down.
CGCCTCGACGCGCTCCGCATCCTGAAGAGTGTTCAGATAGCGCTCAAGGTCGTGCATTATTTGTTGTTGCATAAGATCCCCCATTGCTGGCGTTTTTGACTCATTCGTTCGCGGTAGCGCCGGTAATGGCTGGATTTGGTCGGGCTGAAAGAGAGCATGCGGCACCAGTAATCGTTATTCAGTAGCACTTTGCAGATGCGTCTCCAGGACGGAATATCCTTCGCGCCGGTATCGGCCTTCTGGAGGTCAGGTATATCCTCCATCCCCTGTTTTTGATACCAGCGCAGATAGACGGCAATTTTATTCCGGTAATGTTCGGCCGTTTTTTCCGGCATGCTGTCGAGTAAAAACAGGGCGTAGCTCTTCCAGCTATGATGTCCGGGCTTCTCCAGCTTGCGATGCCCGTAGAACTGGTTATCCTGGCCGGCGTAGATGCCGCCGCCGCACGCGCCGCTTACCCGCCGACACATGGCGGCCCAGCGTTCAGGTTCCAGTACGTGATAAAGCCAAAGCCCCTGGCGTTGTTCCGGACCGAAAGGTTCACAGATACGCATGTAGCGCAGCGGTACACCGGCCTGATACATCAGATCATAGAGTGGGTTATAAGCGAGTCCGCTTTTGGCAAACCATGTCCAGATATCGGCGGTTTTCCAGTCATAAATAGGGTAGGTGTACCACGCGTGGCCTCCCGGCGCTGCGGTGGTCCAGGGTTTATCATCGGCAAAGCGCTGTTTGCGCCGCGACGAGATGGTGATGAATCGGTTAAGGGATTCATCCGCGCGGATGCCGATTAAGACCGCAGCGGGACGGCTGGCGGCAAACCAGTCGGCGAATTCGCGAACAAAGTTTTCGAAGCTCATCCCCGGGACATAAAAAGAGAAATAGCCGGGGTCGGTAATGGCATGGGGCGGCGGCTGGCGCACCCATCGGGCGTCTGGTTGCCAGCATTGCCATTCCGGCGTGAACTGACTGAGTGAGTTCTGCGTGGTTAACGGCAGGGCAACCCAAAAAAACTGTTCGATGACATCCTGATACGCTTCCCGGAGCGCTTCGCAATGGGTAATGGTGCAGGAGAACTGCGCTTCCCAGTCGATAAACAGCACGTTAATTTTGCGGCCTGTACGTCGCGCGTGAAGCGCGGTCAGATGCAGCATCAGGGTGGAGTCCTTGCCACCGGAAAAAGAGACGCAGAGACGAGGGAAATTATCCATCACCCATTCAATGCGTTTCTGCGCGGCTTGCAGAACGGACTCGGGCAACGGGTATTTTATTAATGTCACGATCTCTGTTCCTTAGGTGCAGTTGACGATTTAATGGCATGTCATGCTACGACAGAAAATAATTTCCGTCATTTTTTATGGTTTTATATTAGGCTGGAATATTGATTTTTATTTAATTATTCATGATATGAATTGTTTTCCTGCGGTTGCAGGTTGATTATTTTATCGAGCGGCGAGGAGAATATGGGCATATTTATCTGCGTCTGGTGATAAATCATGTAGATAATAATAGATGGCACCGGAACGGGCAGCACTCTCAAGTTCAGATTGAAGAGCGGGTGGTTCAGTATGGCTTTCGGCACAAAGCCGATAAGGTCGGTCTGGTTAATCATATTAATGAGCGCCAGCAGCGAATCGCTACGAAAGGTCATCATTCGGTCGGGTAAGCTTTTTTTCATTTGCGCATGAAAATTCTTTATGCCGACCTCCGTGGAAAGATAACCGGCGAAGCTTTCCCGCAGGATGGCGGCACGATCGTTCAGTTCATCTACCCGCGGATGGCGTTCACCGCAGACCAGTGCCATCTCAGCCTCCAGGAAGGGCTGGCAGAATATCTCCGCGCTTTTACAGGGGGATAAACTGAGTATCAGGTCCGCCTTGCGCTGCGAGAGCAGACTTTCCACCGAGTCGCTGGTGAGCTGGAGGTCATGGTGTTCCACCTGCATATTGGGAGTCTGGTAGAGAGCGTGGATTAATTGTAAAGAGTCGGAGGGAATAAATAACTGAGGGCTATAAATGACAAAACGTTTTTTTAAGTTGGCCGGGTTGACGAGAGAAATCGTCTTCTCTAGCTGGCTTAAGTTTTTTTCGAGGAGATAATGCAAGTTGATGCTCGTTTGGGTGGGCGTAATGCCTTTTCCCGAACGAATAAACAGCGGATCGTTAAGCTGAGTGCGCAGGCGTTGCAATGACTGGCTGACGGCGGAGGGGGTAATAAACAGTGCTTCCGCCGCTCGACTGATGCTCAGATGCTGATAGATGCATTCAAAAATAACCAGCAAGTTAAGATCGAATTTTTTCAGGCCGTAAAGGTTCGCCATTGCTAATATCCGGATAAAGTCGTGGTGATAAAAGTTATTAATATTTTGTATTTATTTTTTGTAATGATTGATTTGATGAATTTATTAGGGCGTTTATTCTTCGCCATGACTGAATGTATATGACTGGAGAGGCGTAAGCCAGGTTCTTTTTCCTTAAGCACCTGGCCAGAAAGCCGCACCGGGCGGGTTACTTTTCTCCCATCATGGTCTGCAACTTGTCGGCTTCAGGCAGCCCGACCACCTGCTGCAGCATATTCTCTTTGTTCATGTAGTAAATGGCAGGCGTGGCGTTCGCGCCGAGTTGATCCATTAACTGCTGGTTCTCACTGACGATCTTCATTTTTTGCGGGGAGAGATTCGCCGGGATTTTTATGTTCATTTTTCCGGCGGATTGTTCGTAGTCATGCCAGGTTTTCGCCGGATCCGCGGTGGCGAGGATCGCGGCGGCCGTCGCCGGGCTTTCGGGCTTGATGACGCCAACCAGCAGCGTGCGAATCTGTACTTTGCCGGACTCTACCCACGGACGGGCCTGTTGCCAGAATTTCAGGCAGTACGGGCAGAAGGGGTCGGCAAAGACATACAGAATGACCGGCGCCTCCTTTTTCCCTTCCTGTAGCCAGCTGGCGGCTTCCATTTTCTTCCACAGCGCCTGGCCCGCCGGCGTGTAGAGTTCTTTCTGGAACAGCTGTTCGCTCAGGTTAGTGCCATTCTCATCGTACATATAGCCGGAAATGGCGTGCTTGCCGTCGGGGGTCAGATAGATAGTGACCCCCATATCCTGATACTTCCCCAGCCATCCCTTCATCCCACCCGGCGCCTCGAAGGGCTTAATGATGGTAATTCCCTGTTTTTCTATCGCTTTTACAGGAGCTGGCAAATCTTCAGCCTGGCTGAAAAAGGGTAAAAAACTGAGAAAAAACAGACGCTTTAACATGGTTATTCCTTGTTAAATCAATGTGTAAGGTAAGAAGATGATGCTGCCTATCACAGCTATAGGTAAGACCTGCCCGCGAGCGGATTGCCCTTTATTACCGCGGATGGTGTAATCGGCCTTGCTGTTACATTAAGGTAATGTAGAGCGCAACACATAGCCAGCTTGTCTGGCACTGAACCTACCTGCGGGTATTTCAGGTAACGGGGCCGCCTGAAGAGGGCGGCCTTTTTACTTTCAGCGCGGCGGGATGCAAAAAGTAACGAAACGCGGCGATCGTCGCGACGGGTTCACAAAGCTGTCTTGTTCCGGTTGTTAGATATCGCTTATTGATTTGATAATGCAAACACATTGGTCGAATCAGCAAAAGTTCGTTACCTTAGACCTCAACGAAAACACGGAGGAAGTATAGATGTCCTTGATTAACACTAAAATCAAACCTTTTAAAAACCAGGCATTCAAAAACGGTGAATTCATCGAAGTTACCGAGAAAGACACCGAAGGCCGTTGGAGCGTCTTCTTCTTCTATCCGGCTGACTTCACCTTCGTATGCCCGACTGAACTGGGCGACGTGGCAGACCATTACGAAGAACTGCAGAAACTGGGCGTAGACGTGTACTCCGTTTCTACCGATACCCACTTTACTCACAAAGCATGGCACAGCAGCTCTGACACCATCGCAAAAATCAAATATGCGATGATCGGCGACCCGACTGGCGCCCTGACCCGTAACTTCGACAACATGCGTGAAGACCAGGGTCTGGCAGACCGCGCAACCTTCGTTGTTGACCCGCAGGGTATCATCCAGGCTATCGAAGTTACTGCTGAAGGTATCGGCCGCGACGCATCTGACCTGCTGCGTAAAATCAAAGCTGCTCAGTATGTTGCTTCTCACCCAGGCGAAGTTTGCCCGGCAAAATGGAAAGAAGGTGAAGCGACTCTGGCGCCATCTCTGGACCTGGTCGGCAAAATCTAAAATTCACTACGCCTTTCGCGCTACAGGTGCGTTGGCTATGCTTCGTCCCCCCGGTTACTGACTGATGTAAGCTCCCGGGGATTCATAAGCTTGCCGCCTTGCTGTAACACGAAATGCTTGCGAATTTATCCTCAAGCGGGTGCATCTGCGCCCGTTTTATTTCAACACCATGATGCAAGCCGCATTCAGGCCGCCCGCAAGGCAGCTTGCATGATGATGTTTTTTAAGCAGGAGATTAAAAATGCTCGACACCAACATGAAAACCCAGCTCAAGGCCTACCTTGAGAAACTGACTAAACCTGTTGAGCTGGTTGCCACGCTGGATGACAGCGCAAAATCGGCAGAAATCAAGGAACTGCTGGCTGAAATTGCCGAACTGTCGGCAAAAGTGACCTTCAGAGAAGATAACAGCTTGCCTGTCCGCAAGCCCTCTTTCCTGATCGCGAACCCCGGTTCCCTTCAGGGGCCGCGCTTTGCCGGTTCCCCGCTGGGACATGAATTTACCTCTTTGGTGCTGGCGCTGCTGTGGACCGGCGGTCATCCGTCCAAAGAGACCCAGTCGCTGCTTGAGCAGATCCGCGATCTGGACGGTGATTTTGAGTTTGAAACCTATTACTCGCTCTCTTGCCATAACTGCCCGGATGTCGTGCAGGCGCTGAACCTGATGGCGGTACTGAATCCGCGTATCAAACATACGGCGATTGACGGCGGGACTTTCCAGAATGAGATTACCGATCGCAACGTGATGGGCGTCCCGGCGGTCTTTATGAATGGCCAGGAGTTCGGTCAGGGGCGTATGACGCTGGCGGAAATTGTCGCTAAAGTCGATACCGGTGCCGAAAAACGGGCGGCGGAAGAGCTGAATAAACGCGATGCTTATGATGTGCTGATTGTCGGTTCCGGCCCGTCAGGCGCCGCTGCGGCGGTCTATTCTGCGCGTAAAGGCATTCGTACCGGTCTGATGGGTGAACGTTTCGGTGGTCAGGTGCTGGATACCGTGGATATCGAAAACTACATCTCTGTGCCGAAAACGGAAGGGCAGAAGCTGGCCGGGGCGTTAAAAGCGCACGTCAGCGACTATGCTGTGGATGTGATTGACTCTCAGAGCGCAGCGAAACTGATTCCGGCTGCGGTAGAAGGCGGCCTGCATCAAATTGAAACGGCCTCCGGCGCGGTGCTGAAAGCGCGCAGCGTAATCATTGCCACCGGGGCAAAATGGCGCAACATGAACGTGCCGGGTGAAGATCAGTATCGCACCAAAGGGGTGACCTATTGCCCGCACTGCGACGGCCCGCTGTTTAAAGGTAAACGCGTGGCGGTCATCGGCGGCGGTAACTCCGGCGTTGAGGCGGCCATCGATCTGGCGGGTCTGGTAGAACACGTGACCTTGCTGGAGTTCGCCCCGGAAATGAAAGCCGACCAGGTCCTGCAGGATAAAGTCCGCAGCCTGAAAAACGTCGATATCATTCTCAACGCTCAGACCACTGAAGTCACGGGCGATGGCAGCAAAGTGACCGGCCTGCAGTATCGTGACCGGGTCAGCGGGGATGAGCACCATATCGGGCTGGCGGGGATTTTCGTGCAGATTGGTCTGTTGCCGAACACCAACTGGCTGGAAGGCGCCATCGAGCGCAACCGGATGGGGGAAATTATCATCGACGCGAAATGTGAAACAAACGTCAAGGGCGTATTTGCCGCCGGCGACTGCACAACCGTACCGTACAAACAGATCATTATCGCTGCGGGCGAAGGGGCGAAAGCTTCGCTGAGTTCGTTCGATTATCTGATTCGTACCAAAACCGCATAATAAAGTAAGACGACACCTGCATATAAAGAGGCTACCCCCAGGGTAGCCTCTTTTGCGTTCGGTGTTAGCGAACGACCATCACCGGAATATGGGCGTGGCGGATAACGCTTGAGGCATTGGAGCCAAGTAAGTGGGTGCTGATAGAAGGGTTACGCGAACCAATCACCACCACATCGGCTTTAATTTCGTTCGCCAGTTCATTGACCATGTCCCGCACGCTACCAAAGCGGACGTGCATTTTAATCCGCGCAGGGTCGATGCTGAAATGCCCGGCCATTGTTTTCAGACGCGTTTCCGCTTCGTGCTGTAAGTGCTCTTCAAAACGACGCAGATCGGCGGTAAAGCGGCTCATCGTGAAGCTGGACGATCCGGGTAATACGTGGAGCAGGTGAATAATGCCATCCTGCTGGGCCAAAAACTCCGCGTGGCGGACGGCCTTGTCGCTCAACTCCATCTCAAAAACATCAACGGGCATAATGATAGTTTTATACATATGCATTCCTCCTTGTTCGCCTGTTTCTATATCAACACATTATAGGAAGATATAGTGTCATTCAGCTCGCAAAACTGTCAGCTCAGGCGGATAGGGGGGTAAAATTTTGTCAGTACCACGAGAGAGGGGGTGCAGAAAGAGGATGCGAAGACATCCTCTGAATAAAGCGTGAAACGCCTCAGGCAGCGGGAGAATTAACGATGAAACTCACCTGCGGCTTCCGGCTGGTAAAGCAGCTCCAGCACTTCGAGATGGGCCGATGCTCCGCCCGGTAACTCCCAGTGGATGGCACTGCCGACTTTCAGGCCGAGCAGCGCGGCGCCAACCGGGGCGAGCACGGAAAGCTGGGTTGCGCTGTCCGTCACCTGCGAGGGAAACACCAGTGTCCGCACGCGCTCTTCACCGCTGGTCAAATCGCGAAATCTGACTTTGCTGTTCATGCTGACGACATCATGCGGCATTGCTTCCGGTGCCAGCATTTGCGCACGATCCAGTTCGTCGTTCAGCGCATCTGCCACTGGGGAATTAGCGAAAGCCGGCTGTTCGAGCAGCCTGTCGATGCGTTCTGCATCGAGCTCATTAATGATGATTGCGGGTCTGGTCATCGCATACTCCGTGTTATCCAGGAACCTGTCCGTAAAAGAAAACCCTCACCGAAAGGCAAGGGTTAATGTCGTCCCATCATACTGAGACTTGTCGGCAGTTTGAAGTGATTAAACGCACATTAAGCGATGATCGCCGAAAGGGAGAGATGAAATTTATGATAATGCCGTCACAACCGAAAAATCTGTCTTATCCTTTTTAAGCGGTATCAGGTAGTACCCTTCCAGTACAGGAGACTGAAATGAGCGGTTTTGACAAACTTACTCTTAACGACGGTAGTTATCTGTATTTTAAAGACTGGGGAAGCGGGCAACCGGTGGTATTTAGCCACGGCTGGCCGTTAACGGCTGATGCTTTTGAAGATCAAATGCTGTTTCTCGGATCGCAGGGATTCCGCGTGATTGCTCACGATCGTCGAGGACATGGTCGTTCGGCTCAGCCCTGGGAAGGGCACAACATGGATCGGTATGCTGACGATCTGGCTCAGCTCACCGCCCATCTGAATTTGCGCGATGCCGTTCATGTCGGACACTCCACCGGCGGCGGGGAGGTTGCGCGGTATATTGGTCGGCACGGGACTGAGCGAGTGGCGAAAGCGGTGCTGATTGGCGCCGTGACGCCGATTATGATTCAGACGGATTTTAACCCGAACGGCGTTCCCAAAGCGGTATTCGACAGCATCAGGGAGGGCGTTATCGAGGATCGCGGAGCGTTCTTCTATGAGCTGACCGCCGCATTCTACGGCTACAACCGTGACGGCGCCAAAGAGTCAAAAGCGGTACGCGAAGGGTTTGTCGAGCAGGGATTACAGGGGTCAATAAAAGCGCTTTACGACTGCATTAAAGCGTTTTCTGAAACCGACCTCCGTGAAGACCTGCGTAAGATGACGATCCCGACGCTGGTGATTCATGGTGATGATGACCAGATTGTCCCGTTTGAAACCTGCGGGAAAGTGGCGGCGCAGCTGCTGCCTGACGGCGAATTAAAGGTCTATCAGGGCGGGTCTCACGGGATCTGTACGACCCATAAGCACCAGATTAACCAGGATTTGCTGGATTTTATTCGCGCATAATCGACCGGCGGCTTACGCCGCCGAATCATCAGTTGCCGGCTTTATCAATCACAAATTGTTTGCCGCAATTCCCCGGATGAGGCTGAGGCAAGAGGCCATTGGCTGAAAGCGGTTGATTGATGGCCTCCGCTTTGATGGCGATTTGTATCTCGGTTAAATAAGCCGGATTGCCGTTACAGGTCAGCTTGAATGCTTTCACGCTCTGCTTACCATATGCCTGCGCGACGGCGGCATCGAAGTCATCGCGGCTGACGCTCTGCCCGTAATGCTTCGCCAGAAAGAGGCCCAGCGGGCTCTGCTTCACTTCACTATCAAGACGCACCATCGTGCCAAAGTAGCTATCGGGATCGAAGCCGAAGCAGACGCCGTGTTTCGCATATTCATAACGCTCGAGACACGAATTGCCGCCGGCGCCCGGCATCACGCTGTTGAGTTTATTCGCCATCTCCAGCGACAGCCCGGTTTCAGCGGCCTGGCATTTACGCCCGGCTTTGACTTCAGGCATGTTGGGGACAGGGCGGGTGGCGCAGCCAAAACGCATCCAGCGCCGATCGTCGACGCCGCGCGCCGCAATGGATTTTGGCAAGCCAGGCCAGAGGCCATGTACCGTCAGGAAATCTGCTTTATTCGGTAGTTCCTGCTGCAAACGACACTCTTCCGGCTCGCTACGGTTTCTGTCATGCATGCTCTGGCAGAACCCTGTTTGCCATGACAAAGCCAGTACATAACGGTCGAAATCGCCATATTGCGTTGCGGTGAGTGGTTCAGCGCCAGCCTGGGTTGCCGTTAACAAAAGGGCAATGGCGACGAAATCCTTCCTGAACATTTTTAATCCTGATAGTGGGTGACAATGATTTACAGGAAATGATTAAAGCATAAAAAAGGCGCCGGCTGGCGCCTTTTCGCGTTAATTAAAGCGCGCTAGCGGGTACCAGAACTTCGGTGGCGATAATCACCACCAGCAGACCGACGATAACCGGAACAGAGGTCCGCTTCACCACTTCAAAGGGGGAGATTTTGGCCATCCCGGCAACGGCAACCACGACGCCCGAGACCGGCGAAATAGTACGACCCAGGTTTGAAGCCTGTAGCATAGGAATGGACAGATAGGCCGGGTTGATGCCTGAAGAGTGGGCTAATTTCGGGATCATCTCTACGAAGGCGTAAAACGGCGCGTTACCGGAACCGGTGGTCATTGCCGCCAGCATGGTCAGAATGACCAGCACCAGCATTAAAATGATGCTTGCCGAGCCAAATGATGTGGCAATTGAGATCAGGCTATTGATAAAGCCAATGGTGCTCAGACCCTGGGCAAAGACGCCAGCGGCCACCAACAACATGACGACGCCGGCGAAGGCATCGGCCATACCGCGATAGGCGACCTCCAGTCCGGCGAAAACGTTTTTCGTATTAAAGCCGCGAACGAACTCCAGCACGGCCGCCAGCAGCATGCAGAGCACGAGGATGGCGATAATATGCAGTTCCGGGCCCCATTTCCCGTCGAAAATCAGGACGCCGATAATTGGCGTAAAGGGCAGAAGGGCGTAGAAGGCGGGGGCGGTGGTGGTGAGTTCGTTCACATCGAGCATTTCGTGCGCGACGTTCTCTTTTTTATCCAGGTAGCGCTGCCAGAAGTAGTGGGCAATGGCCATGCCGATAATCGCGACGATGGAGATCGGCAGCGTGGTTTTAAACGCAAAGTCGATGAGCGGCATTTCTGCGGCTTTGGCGGCCAGCACCACGTCGCCGGAGGTCGGAGAGAGGATAATCGCGGCCGGCGAGGCGCAAATGGCCGCCGCGGCGCCGCGACTGATACCGACATTCACCATCACCGGGAACAGGGTGGCCATCAGCAGAACGCCCAGGCCGGTCGCCGAGGAGACGGCCAGCGACATCAGGCAGGCGACGAAATAGGCGGCGATCATCAGCAGATAGGGGGAGTTAATGTAGCGCAGCGGCTTAGAAGCCAGCTTCACCACCATATCGTTGGCGCCAATATGGGTCATATAGGTGGCGAATCCGCAGAGCATCATGATCATCATGCCCAAATCGCCGCCGCGGCTCATCAGGAGAATTTTGACGTATTCGATGATATCGGTTGCGGAATACCCCGTGCTTTTCGTATCGCCGGGTAAAATCTTGTGTCCCATCAACGCGCTGACGATAAGTAACGTCAAACCACCGACGAAGAGCACGCCGGTGGCGGAATAGCCTTTTATGATATAGCGGGCAACGCCCACAATGACCACAATGCCAATCAGAATCTCAACTAGCGTAAGCATTTTTTACCTCTAAGCCTTTCACCCAAAGAATCTGCTAATAAATAAAGTGAAGAAAAAATTAAGTAAGCGAATGTGCCTAATTCATGGGCAAAACATGCTGATGCAAATCAATAAACCGATGAGAATCCTGCTATCATCAGTCGAGGGGCGGCCGCTATCACAAAACGGAAAGGTGAAAAGCTTGCTGTTTTTCCGATCATAAATCAGAAACTTACCTGATTTCGTTAAGGCAATATTAAGATTATACTTGTTAACTTATTGCGCTTTAAAATTGATATTGGTAAGAGATAAGTGTTGAGACAACGTCATTTCGTATTGTTTTTTATTAGTTTTTTAGGGGTAATGCTCTCTTGTGGCGTGGCTAACGCGTCGTTTACGTCGACGATTCGCGATGGGTATAACACCTTAAGTGACAACGTCGGGCAGACCTGGCAGGAACCTGAACACTACGATCTGTATGTTCCCGCGATTACCTGGCATGCCCGTTTTGCCTATGACAAAGAAAAGACCGATAAGTATAACGAGCGTCCGTGGGGGGCAGGATTCGGGGTTTCCCGCTGGGATGATAAAGGCAACTGGCACGGCCTGTATCTGATGGCCTTTAAGGACTCGTTTAACAAATGGGAGCCGATTGGCGGCTATGGCTGGGAGAAAACCTGGCGTCCGTTAGCCGACGACAATTTTCATCTTGGTCTGGGGTACACGCTGGGCGTGACGGCGCGAGATAACTGGAATTACATTCCCATTCCGGTCATTTTGCCACTGGCATCCATTGGTTATGGTCCTGCAACCTTCCAGATGACCTATATCCCCGGGACCTACAATAACGGTAACGTCTACTTTGCCTGGGCCCGTTTTCAGTTTTAGACTGGCATAACTTAGCAATAAAAGAGCTAAGTCGTTTGTCCTGTGAAAAAACAACAACTAAGGCGTGACCTCCTAAAAAAGATAGCGATATTTGTCACTTTTTAAGAAACTTGGACTGGACAAAAGGCATCACAATTGATGTACTGGTGTCCGACACAGTATCAGTGTCGTTTTTTCATATAAAGGTAATTTTGATGTCTAAGATTAAAGGTAACGTTAAGTGGTTTAATGAATCCAAAGGATTCGGTTTCATTACTCCGGAAGATGGCAGCAAAGATGTATTCGTACACTTCTCTGCAATCCAGTCCAACGGTTTCAAAACTCTGGCTGAAGGTCAGCGCGTAGAGTTCGAAATCACTAACGGTGCCAAAGGCCCTTCTGCTGCAAACGTAAACGCTATCTAAGCATTGCGTCAGTAGAATATAAAAACCCGCTCAACGCGGGTTTTTTTTTGCCTGCCGTTAGCGACTGGCCGCATGGGAAAAGAGCCAGAATGCCGTTGCCGTCATGGCGAATGAGCCTAACAGATTGGCCAGAATGTTCAGCAGCGCCCAGCTGAAACGCCCCTGTTGCAGCAGGAAAAAGACCTCTGATGAGAAGGTTGAAAACGTCGTCAGCCCGCCGCAAAATCCGGTAGTGAGCAGCAGTTTCCACATTGGGTCAATGTTTGTCAGGCGATTAAACCATGCCAGCCCGGCGCCAATGATAAACGCGCCCAGCAGGTTGGCTGCAAGTGTGCCCATGGGAATCGCGTGATGCATTGGATTGAACTTCATTCCAAGCCACCAGCGCAAAACGCTGCCGGTACCACCACCAACAAAAACGGCTAAAAGTAGTTGTGACACTCTCATTCCCTGCTATTTGGTTAATACAGGGGTTTGAGTGTAGCGCGCAAAATGCGTCACTGGCTACAAAATACCTGACGGGAGAAGAGAATGCGGGTTGCTGCGGGACAATTTGCCGTAACGGCGGACTGGCGAGTCAATGCGCGTACCTGCGTGGCGTTGATGCACCAGGCGGCCGGGCAGGGGGTATCATTGCTGGTATTACCGGAAGCGTTGCTGGCGCGTGACGACAGCGATCCGGATCTTTCGGTAAAGTCGGCGCAGGAGATGGATGGCGGTTTTCTGCAGCTGCTGCGGGATGAAAGCCATCATCATGGTTTATTAACCACGGTGCTGACGCTGCATGTGCCTTCCGGCGAGGGGCGAGCGACGAATACGCTGGTGGCGATACGCCAGGGTGAGGTGATTGCCCAGTACCAGAAGCTCCATTTGTATGATGCGTTTGCGATGCAGGAGTCGCGCCTTGTCGATGCCGGGCGACAGATTCCACCGTTGATTGATGTCGACGGGGTACGCGTTGGTCTGATGACCTGTTACGATTTACGCTTTCCCGAGCTGGCGTTAACGCTGGCGCTTAACGGTGCTGAAGTGCTGGTGTTGCCCACCGCATGGGTCAGAGGGCCAATGAAGGAGTATCACTGGAGCACGCTACTGGCGGCCAGGGCTCTGGATACGACCTGCTATATCGTGGCGGCGGGCGAATGCGGAACCCGCAATATTGGCCAGAGCCGCATTATCGACCCGATGGGGACGACGATGGCGGGAGCAGGGGACGGGCCGCAGATGATTACTGCCGACATTTCGACAGCGTCGCTGCGCCAGGTTCGCGAGCGTTTGCCGGTATTGAAGAACCGTCGCTTTGCGCCACCGCAATTATTGTGATGTTTTTTTAAACAAGGCTTGATTCACCTTGTTACAGATTGCTATTGTGTCCGCGCGTCAAATAGCCGTTAATTGTTCGCGTGTATGATGGCGTATTCGCAGCTTGTTTTAGAGAAGAAGGTTATCTATGGGTGAGATTAGTATTACCAAACTGCTGGTTGTCGCAGCACTGATTATTTTAGTGTTTGGTACCAAAAAATTACGTACGCTGGGTGGAGACCTGGGTTCCGCTATCAAAGGCTTCAAGAAAGCCATGAACGACGATGACGATAGCGCGAAGAAAACCAGTGCGGAAGAAGACGCTCCGGCACAGAAGCTCTCTCATAAAGAGTAATTAAAGGCGCCTTCCCCGACAGCGAGAGGGGGTTACCGGCAGGCGAGAGTCTGAACGTTGAAGAGGCTGCAGCGATAAGCGTTGCGGCCTCTTTTTATTGCCCGTGCACGAAAAAGTATAAAAAAATGCAACCAGTTGTTACCAGAGGCAGGGAAAGGTCAGGCGAGCGGGGTAAAAACGGACCGCCGCGCGAAAGGGTTCACGCGGCGATTGAGGGGCTGTGAAATTTACTTCACTTCCATCCCTTTGGCTTGCAGGTCGGCATGATAAGACGAACGAACGAACGGGCCGCAGGCGGCGTGGGTGAAGCCCATCGCCATCGCTTCGGCTTTCATCTCTTCAAACTCGTCCGGGCTGACGTAGCGCTGAACCGGCAGGTGGTGACGGCTTGGCTGCAGATACTGGCCCAGAGTGAGCATGGTCACGCCATGGCGACGCAGGTCGCGCATAACTTCGATGATCTCTTCGTTGGTCTCGCCGAGGCCGACCATTAAACCTGATTTCGTCGGGATCTCCGGATGCGCTTCTTTAAAACGCTCCAGCAGCTTCAGCGACCAGTTGTAGTCGGCGCCTGGACGAACCTGACGATACAGACGCGGCACGTTTTCCAGGTTGTGGTTAAACACATCCGGCGGAGTCACCGTGAGGATATCCAGCGCGCGATCCATACGGCCACGGAAATCAGGGACCAGGGTCTCAATCTTAATCGTCGGGTTTTTCTCACGAATAGCGCTGATGCAATCGGCAAAGTGCTGAGCGCCGCCGTCGCGAAGATCGTCGCGGTCAACGGAGGTCACGACGACATAGCGCAGGCCCATATCGGCGATAGTTTGCGCGAGTTTCTGCGGTTCGTTGGCATCCGGCGCCACCGGACGACCGTGCGCAACGTCGCAGAAAGGGCAGCGGCGGGTACAAATCGCGCCGAGGATCATAAAGGTGGCCGTTCCGTGGTTGAAGCATTCCGCAAGGTTTGGGCAAGAAGCTTCTTCGCACACGGAGTGCAGACCGTTCTTACGCATCGCTGCTTTGATTCCCTGGATACGGGACGAGTCAGCCGGAAGTTTGATTTTCATCCATTCCGGTTTTCTGAGCAGAGCTTCACGCTCAGTTGCCACGTTTTTCACCGGGATAAGGGCCATTTTATCGGCGTCGCGGTACTTAACACCGCGTTCCATCACAATGGGTTTACTCATAGCGTGCGTGTTCCAGTTGCGAGTCACGAAGGAAAGCGAATCAATTCAAGGAAATGTTGTATTTATCAACTATTTTTGAATTAAGGACAGGCAGTATACCATTGATATGGGACAGAAAGCAGCCTACCTGTTCGGCAAATTGTAAAATAGTTGTTGTTTTATGCTTATCCTCACGTGCTTTATTGTTTAAACGACTGACGAACCACCTCGATGACCTGATTCAGCAACGGTTCCTGCGCGCTTATCCGGTTGTAATGCAGTGAAATCTCAATGCGTTGTTCGGGTGATTGAGCGTAGTCGTAGTCGAGCCTTGCCAGCGACCACGTACGCGCCAGCAGAGAAAACATCTGCTCCGGCATCAGCCCTATCATATCGCTTTGGCTTATCAGCGCCGCCTGGGCAAAAAGGTTGTCGCTGCTGAAGCCGCAGCGGCGTTCTCCCGGGGGCCCCTGCAACTGCCGGTATATTGCCGGATAGCGCTGGCCCGGCGGCAATATCAGGGCAAACTCATACTGGCGCAGATTCTCTTCGGTTAACGGCATTGGTAACGCCGGATGTCCTTCGCGGCAATACATCACCAGCCGATCTTCAAACAGCAGGTGATGCACGATGGCCTGGTTTGTGTAGGTCTCGCTGTCGATCAGCAAATCGACCTGGCGTTGAGTCAGCTGACTGCTGGCATCGGTAATGGCGACGTTGTGTAACCGGATCTGGGGAAAAGAGGGCCTGAGCGCGTGCGCAATCGCCGGGATGACCAGAGCGCCGATAAAGGGGGAGGTCGCGATGGTGATGGCGCGTTGCTGAACCGCCCCGCCGGCCAGGTCGAGGGCGCTGAGGAAGGATTCCATTCCCTGGCTGATGTACTGGTGAAGATGGGTCGCGTACGCCGTAGGCGTCACTCCCTGGCCTTTACGGATAAACAGCGGGTCGGGGAACAAAGCGCGCAGTTTATTTAGCGACTGGCTGATCGCCGATGGCGTAATGTTCAGCACTTTCGCGGCATTGACGATGCCCTTGTGGACATACACCGCTTCAAAAATGGTCAGCAGGTTCAGATCCACATTACGCAGAATACGGAAGGCCTGGCGGTCGCGGTGCGGTTCCCACGGTGTGGGCGACTCTGATGACGGCGTGTTATTTTCCACTCAGCGCTTCCTTGTTATCGGAGATAGCGCAAGTATAGCGGCCAGCAGAGACGCTGTGCGTGACATTTAATTGCAAATATAATGGCTTAACTATCGATAATGCGGATGTCGCGCCCCGGTGACAGGGACGCGAGCGAGCGGGGGCTAAGCGGCGGCAATCATCTCGTGAGGCGGGTTGCCGAGCAGAGCCAGCAGGTTGGCAACCAGATGAGGCGCCACCATCTGCGGCTGAATGTCCGGCTGCCACTGGCGCATTTGGGCCATCTCCATTCCGGCATAGCCGCAGGGGTTAATCCGCAGGAACGGCGACAGGTCCATCGCAATATTCAGCGCAAGCCCGTGAAACGAACAACCTTTTCGGATACGCAAACCCAGCGAACAGATTTTTTGCTCGCCGACGTAGACGCCGGGCGCATCGGCGCGAGGATGCGATTCAATCGCGTATTCCGCCAGCGTGTTGACCACGGTCTGTTCCAGCAGGGTAACCAGTTCGCGCACGCCCAGTTTGCGCCGCTTGAGGTTCAGCAGAACATACATCACCTGCTGTCCTGGTCCGTGGTAGGTTACCTGGCCGCCGCGATCGCTTTGAATGACCGGAATATCGCCCGGAACCAGCACGTGTTCAGCTTTTCCCGCCTGGCCCTGAGTAAAGACCGGAGGGTGTTCGACCAGCCAGATTTCGTCCAGCGTGGTGTCGTCGCGGGTGTCGGTAAATTCATGCATCGCCTGCGAGACCGGTTCGTAAGGTTGCAGGCCAAGTTGACGGATAAGGATTTTGTTATGCTGCAAAACAACGTCTCCGCAGAGAGAGAAGTGACTGAGGGGGGAGTATATCACAGCATAACGGGGAGGGATGACCCGGCGCAGGGCCGGGTCAGGGAATGGGTTACAGCACCATCCGGACGATGTCGATATTGCCCAGCTCTTCGTACAGGGTTTCGACCTGCTCGATATGGGTCGCGTTGATGGTGATAGACACCGAGTGGTAGTTCCCTTTGCTGCTCGGTTTTACCTGCGGAGAGTAATCACCAGGCGCATGGCGCTGTACCACTTCCACCACCTGATCAACCAGCTCAGGCAACGCCTGCCCCATTACTTTGTAAGTAAATGGAGTAGGGAATTCAAGCAGTTCGTTAAGTTTGGTTTTCATGTCAGCTCCGGTATTACGACAAAAAATAATAACTCCCACCAGGAGTGGGAGTTATCAGGTTACTTTGATGATTAGTATATGGGGATGTAAATCACACTTTCAAGCGTTCGATTTTTAACCAAACCAGTGGTGGAACATTAACTTGATGTAATCAATCATTTTTCCGAAGAAATTGCCTTCAGGAATTTCTTGCAGGACCACCAGCGGGCGCTGATCGATCGTTTTACCGTCCAGCTGGAAGTTAATGGTGCCGACCACCTGGTTTTTCTGCAGCGGTGCGTGCAGTTCGGTATTGTTCAGCACATAGCTGGCTTTCAGGTCTTTCATGCGGCCACGAGGAATAGTCAGATAAACGTCTTTATCGACCCCCAGCGAAGCGCGATCGCTGTCGCCAAACCAGGCAGGTTCGGAAGAGAACTCTTTCCCGGCTTTCAGCGGATTAACGGTTTCGAAGAAGCGGAAACCCCAGGTCAGCAGCTTTTTGCTTTCGGATTCACGGCCTTTGAAGGTGCGACCGCCCATAACGGCGGAGATCAGACGCATCTGGCCTTCGGTCGCCGAGGCGACGAGGTTATAGCCCGCTTTGTCGGTATGGCCGGTTTTTATTCCGTCGACGTTCAGGCTGTTATCCCACAGCAGACCGTTACGGTTCTGCTGACGAATGCCGTTAAAGGTGAACTCTTTTTCTTTATAGATGGTGTATTCGTTCGGTACGTCGCGGATCAGCGCCTGGCCAATCAGCGCCATATCGCGCGCAGAGCTGTACTGCCCGTCGGCATCAAGGCCGTGAACGGTCTGGAAGTGGCTGTTTTTCAGGCCCAGCGCATTGACGTAGTTGTTCATCAGGCTGACGAAGGCATCCTGGCTACCGGCGACGTAGTCGGCCATAGCGACGCAGGCGTCATTACCCGACTGCAGGTTGATGCCGCGGATCAGCTGAGAAACCGGCACCTGCATACCCGGTTTCAGGAACATCAGTGAAGAGCCTTTAAACACCGGGTTACCGGTTGCCCACGCATCGTTGCCCACCGTAACCAGGTCGGTTTCTTTAAACTTGCCCGCTTTCATGGCCTGACCGATGACGTAGCTGGTCATCATTTTGGTCAGGCTCGCCGGGTCGCGGCGGGAATCGGCGTTATTCTCCGCCAGCACTTTGCCCGAATTGTAATCAATAAGGATCCAGGATTCGGCGTCAATCTGCGGCGCGCCTGGGATCATGGTTTTGAGATTCAGGTCATCGGCGTGGGCAGCGGAAGAGAGCGCTGCAACGGAGAGGGCCGTAACGAGTAAACGTGCGGTGAAAGAGGTCTTCATGGTCAGAACAACGGCATCCGTGATGGAGTTAAAAAAAGTGCCCTACTATAACAAATGCTCCGTGGACCGGCATCCGACATTGCGCATGACTTTGTTAATGACTTTTTCATGCGCATCACAGTACGGACAACGGCCCAGCCTGTTTAGTTGGCGTGAGTAATAAATGACTGCAGCTGAGCTTCGCTTTGCAGGCGCTGTTGTACTGTACTGGCCTGCGATTTGCTGGCGAACGGCCCGATCTGAATGCGCCACACCGCACCGTTCTGCACGACGCGGCCAGGCACGGAAAACTGCTGGCTAAGACGCTGCTGATATTGCTGCGCACGGGTCCGATCGCTGACGGCGCCGACCTGAACGACGAAGTCGCCGCTGGCGCTGGCCGCCGAGGCGGCGACGGCAGTCGCCGGTGCTGCCGGCGCGACGCGACCTTGCACAGAACCAGGCGCGGTAACCGGCGCGCTTTGGGGGGCCGTCTGAGTCGCAGGCTCGCTGCTTTCCAGTACACCGCTATTCAGTGGCGTAGGCGCGCCGAGGAAACCGCCGCTTTTCACCGGCGCGCCTACGCTGTCTTCCGGCTTCAGCGTATCATTGCTGATTGGGCGGACATCAGTTTGCGCGGTCGGTTCGCTGGAAACACCGGCGCCGCCGTCAAGATCCGGGCGGGCAGGTAGCGCATAGGTTTGTTTGGCGACGGTAGTACAGGCCATACCCGGGCCGGAAAGCGAACCATCCGGCGCGACGATGATCGGATCGATACGCACTTTGGTGTTATTGGAGGTGTTCAGGCGATCGGCGGAAGCGCGTGAGAGCGAGATAACGCGATCGTTGCCATACGGCCCGCGATCGTTAATGCGCACGACGATCATCCGGCCGTTTGCGAGGTTAGTCACGCGGACGTAGCTTGGGATCGGCAGCGTCGGGTGCGCCGCGGTAAGCTGCGTCGGGTCGAAGGCTTCGCCGGACGCCGTCAGATTGCTGTTGGGTTCCGCGTCATAAATGGCGGCCAGACCGGTCTGAGTAAAGTTAGACGGATCCTGGACGATTTTATAACTTTTACCTTCGCGCTCGTAATCCTGATTCGCCGCGGCATTTGGCGTTTCATAATGCGGATCGGCGCCGCTGATTTCCACGCTTGGGCCATTACAGACGGCCGGCTGTGGAGTGCTGACCGTCTTCTGTTGAACGTCTTCACCCGAACATGCCGCCAGCAGCCCTGCTGCTATGCAAATCCCCAGCCATTGCTTACGCATCGCAAACCCCTTAAACGCTTTTCGACAACATTTTTCTGTGGGTGTGGATCGACATCACGATACCAAACCCGGCCATCAATACGATCAGGGCTGAGCCCCCGTAGCTGACCAGCGGCAACGGTACCCCCACCACTGGTAAAATACCACTCACCATACCAATATTTACGAAGACATAAACGAATAAAATCAACATTAAACCACCGGCCATGACGCGCCCGAAGGTGGTCTGCGCCTGGGCGGCGATCCACAGCCCGCGCATGATGAGCAAAATATAGAGCGCCAGTAGAATCAGCACGCCAATCAGGCCGAGCTCTTCCGCCAGGACCGCAAAGATAAAGTCGGTATGGCGTTCCGGCAGGAATTCAAGTTGCGACTGGGTGCCGTGCAGCCAGCCTTTGCCGCGTAAGCCGCCGGAGCCAATGGCGATTTTCGACTGAATAATATGATAGCCGGCACCCAGCGGATCGGTCTCCGGGTCGAGCAACATCATGACGCGCTGACGCTGATAATCATGCATCAGGAAGAACCATAAAATCGGAATAAACGCCGCAATCAGCACCACCGCCACGCCAATCAGACGCCAGCTCAGCCCGGAAAGGAACAGCACGAACAGGCCAGACAACGCAATCAGAATGGAGGTCCCGAGGTCCGGCTGGGCGGCAACCAGCAGAGTTGGCAGGAAAATCAGCACCAGCGCAATGGCGGTATTCTTCAGCGAGGGCGGGCACACATCGCGGTTGATAAAGCGCGCGACCATCAGCGGCACGGCGATTTTAGCAATTTCCGATGGCTGAAAGCGCACGACGCCAAGATCCAGCCAGCGCTGGGCACCTTTGGAAATCGCGCCGAAAGCGTCAACCGCGACCAGCAAAATGATACAGAAGATATAGAGATAGGGCGCCCAGCCTTCATACACGCGCGGCGGGATTTGCGCCATCACGATCATGATAACCACGCCCATGGCGATCTGGCCTATTTTACGCTCCATCATCCCGATATCCTGGCCGCTGGCGCTCCAGATAACCAGCGCGCTGTAGGTCAGCAGCGCCAGCAGAATCAGCACCATGGTCGGATCGAGATGGATTTTATCCCATAGCGATTTTTTGTTCGGATTATCGGTCATTATTGATCCTCCCCCGCCGTTACCGCCGGGTTTTCACTCGGCAAGTTTGTGTTGTTATCGCCCAGCATAATGTGGTCGAGAATCTGGCGCATAATGGTGCCGACCGCCGGGCCGGCGCCGCCGTTCTCAAGAATGATGGCAACAGCAACCTGGGGATTGTTATAAGGGGCAAACGCCGTCATAAGTTTATGGTCGCGCAGACGTTCCGCGATGCGGTGCGCGTTATAGGTTTCATTAGCTTTCAGGCCAAACACCTGGGCCGTACCGGATTTCGCCGCAATTTTATACGGCGCGCTGGCGAAGTATTTATGTGCGGTACCGTTGCCGCGGTTGGCTACGCCGAACATCCCGTCTTTGGCGATTTCCCAGAAGCCGGAGTGAATATCGCCGACCGGCGGCTCGTGCGGCTGAACCCAGGGAACCTGCTTACCGTCTTCGACGGTGCTTTGCAGCAGGTGGGGGACTTTCACGACGCCGTCGTTAATCAGAATCATCAGCGCCTTGTTCATCTGAATCGGCGTTGCGGTCCAGTAGCCCTGGCCGATTCCGACCGGGATGGTGTCACCCTGATACCAGGGCTTCTTAAAGCGCTTCAGCTTCCATTCGCGGGTCGGCATATTCCCGGAGCGCTCTTCGGAGAGATCGATACCGGTATAGTGGCCGTAACCGAATTTGCTCATCCACTCGGAGAGGCGGTCGA
This sequence comes from Raoultella sp. T31, assembly GCF_002806725.1. Taxonomy (NCBI): domain Bacteria; kingdom Pseudomonadati; phylum Pseudomonadota; class Gammaproteobacteria; order Enterobacterales; family Enterobacteriaceae; genus Klebsiella; species Raoultella sp. T31. The sequence continues at coordinate 20,379 of NZ_PIBO01000040.1, read as the reverse complement.
TCCCCATATCATAGGCGACCTGATAGAAGTAAGTATCGGCAGACTCTTCGAGCGCTTTGGTCACGTTCAGGTGCCCGTGCCCCCATTTTTTCCAGTCACGGTAGCGCTTGTCAGAACCCGGCAGCTGCCACCAGCCCGGGTCGAACAGGCTGGTATTGCGGGTGATGACGTTCGCGCTGAGGGCCGATACGGCGACATAAGGCTTCACCGTCGACGCCGGCGGGTAAACCCCCTGGGTCGCGCGGTTGACCAGCGGAGTATTCGGGTCGTTCAGCAGGGTGGAGTAGTCTTTACTGGAGATGCCGTCCACAAACAGGTTCGGGTCGTAACTCGGCGTGGAGACCAGCGCGAGGATACTGCCGGTACGCGGGTCGGTGACGACCACGGCAGCGCGGCTCCCGGCGAGCAGAGTCTCAATATACTGCTGAAGCTTGAGATCGAGGGTCAAATAGATATCGCGCCCGGCCTGCGGCGGCACCTCTTTGAGCTGGCGAATAACGCGGCCACGGTTATTGACTTCGACCTCTTCATAGCCGGTCTGACCGTGCAGGACATCTTCGTAATAGCGCTCGATTCCCAGCTTGCCAATATCATGCGTGGAAGCGTAGTTGGCCAGCTTGCCCTCTTTATCCAGGCGATCGACGTCTTTATCGTTTATTTTTGAGACGTAGCCGATAACGTGGGTCAGCGCGGAGTTATAGGGGTAGTAGCGGCGTTTATAGCCTTTTACCTCGACACCGGGAAAGCGGTACTGGTTAACCGCAAAACGGGCCACCTGGACTTCGCTGAGGTTGACCTTGACGGGAATCGAAGTAAAGCGATGGGAACGCGAGCGTTCTTTTTTGAAGTTGGCGATGTCATCATCGCTCAGATCGATGACATCGCGTAACGCATCCAGCGTTTGCTGCACGTTATCGACTTTTTCCGGCATCATCTCCAGCTGGTAGATGGTGCGGTTCAGCGCCAGCGGCGTGCCGTTGCGGTCATAGATAATGCCGCGACTGGGCGGAATAGGGACCAGTTTAATACGGTTTTCGTTGGAGCGCGTTTGATAGTCGGTGTAGCGAACAATCTGCACGTTATAAAGATTGGCAACCAGTATGCCGGTAAGCAGCAAAATCCCCAAAAAAGCGACCAGCGCCCGGCGCACGAACAGCGAGGATTCAGCCGTATAGTCGCGGAAAGAATTCTGTAATTTCATTCGCTGCTTAGTCTACCCTGGTCATCATTATTCACGGTGGTAAGGGTGGTTGGTGGTAATGCTCCACGCACGATACAGGCTCTCAGCGACCAGTACGCGTACCAGCGGGTGAGGCAACGTGAGGGTGGAGAGCGACCAACTCTGTTCCGCTGCTGCTTTACATGCCGGAGAGAGCCCCTCGGGACCGCCGATAAGCAGGCTGACGTCGCGGCCATCCTGTTTCCAGCGCTCCAGTTCTCGCGCCAGCTGCGGCGTATCCCACGGTTTTCCCGGAATATCCAGGGTCACGATGCGATTTTTGCCTGCGGCCGCCAGCATCATTTCCCCTTCTTTTTCGAGGATGCGCTTGATGTCGGCATTTTTACCGCGTTTACCGGCGGGAATTTCCAGCAGCTCGAACGGCATATCTTTTGGAAAACGGCGCAAATATTCACTAAAGCCGGTCTGAACCCAGTCCGGCATCTTGGTGCCAACGGCCACCAGTTGCAGCTTCACGCATTAACTCCAGAGTTTTTCCAGCTCGTACAGATGACGGCTCTCTTCCTGCATAACGTGAACCATGACGTCGCCAAGGTCGACAACAATCCAGTCGGCGGCGTTTTCACCTTCAACGCCCAGCGGCAGCATGCCTGCGGCGCGAGACTCTTGTACTACGTGGTCGGCGATGGACATGACATGGCGCGTGGAGGTGCCGGTGCAAATAATCATGCAATCTGTAATGCTGGATTTGCCATGAACGTCAATGGCAACGATGTCCTGACCTTTCAGGTCATCAATTTTGTCGATAACAAAATCCTGGAGTGCTTTACCCTGCAAGAGTTCCCCCTGGGTGAGTGAAGATTGATAATAAACAGCCTGACAGTATACCTGAACTTGTCGGAAAGTCGGGATAAATGTCGGTCAGCAAGCGATGGCGGCGGCTATCATCCCATCCATCGCCCGTGATTGCATCGCCATTTTTGTAAAACAATTTCTGGAAACATCTTTTGGCCGATGCGTTCAGGCTGCGGAGAATAACAGCCTGCTCTGACCTGTCAATGGTCTGCACGGAATTCTTCTTCCTTCTGCCAGCGCGCCTGGCTATTTAATACCCGCAGGGTGGCAAAATCAGCGTGCAGTTCGAGTTCGCTCCATGCGCCATGGGCGACAGGGAAATGCCACATCGTCTCCGCTGGCAGCTTCAGCAACAGCGCGATCAGCAGGCTCAGCCCCCCTTTATGGCCGACGATCAGCAGATGGTCCGGCTGCGGATGTTGCGTCAGCTTCCCGGCAAACGTGCGGACGCGGTGGGCAAAATGCGGAAAACTTTCGCCGTTGGTCGGCGCCGCATGCTGCCAGTCCGCGCACCAGGCGGCATAGTTTTCGGCGTCTTCGCGCTGTAAGTCACGATGATGGCGCATTTCCCAGTCGCCAAAAAACATCTCATTAAGTTCGGGGACTATCTGCCGGGGAATATTGCGTGCGCCGAGCAGCAGGTCGGCGGTGATATGGGTGCGTTCCAGCTCGCTGCAGAGGACGCTATCGAAGGGAACCGCCTGCAGCAACTGACCGAGCGTTTGCGCCTGCGTCATCCCGCGCCCGGTTAACGGGGTCGGGGCGTGTCCGCTGTAAAGGCCGGCAACATTGGCCTCAGTTTCACCATGTCGAACTAACCATAATTTCACTGAATATACGCCTTCTGGCATCGTAAAGAGATGAGGGAGAGTATAAGCGAACCGGCGCGCTGCTATTGCATCCGGCGTCACGAACGCCGGGGCAACGGGCGGTTAACAGTAGAGTTTTTGCTGATGGATATACGTCAGTACCGCCGCCGGCAGCATGTCAGCGCAGGATTCCCCGCGTTCCAGGCGCTGGCGGATAAGCGTTGCCGAAATGTCAAACCACGGGGTTTCCGCCAGATAGATAACCCCGGCGGGACGGTTGTGCAGCTGTTCTGCGTCGTGTGTTAAACGTTTGTCCAGCCACCGCTGATCCTCCTCCCGTTGCATCACCAGCGGATAGCCAGGGCGGCGGCAAACGATCAGATGCACATTATCCAGAATCGAGGCGTAATTGTGCCAGGTCGGGAAGGTGAGCAGCGAGTCCTGGCCAATAATGAAGGCCAGCGGCCGGTCTGGCCCTTGTTCCTGTCGCCACTCTTCCAGCGTTTGCGCCGACCAGGATGGCGTCTGACGCTGAAGCTCACGCTCATCAAGCACGAACAACGGCTTATCGGCAATGGCCAGCGCCAGCATCTGTTTACGCTGGGCGCTGGTGGCTTCAGGCTGCGGGCGGTGCGGCGGAACATTGTTTGGGACGATAATCACTTTCTCAAGGCCAATCTGATTCGCCAGAATCTCAACCGGTTTGAGGTGTCCATAGTGCACCGGATCAAAGGTGCCGCCGTACATTGCCTGCAACTGAGTCATATCAACCATCAATAAATACGTCTGCCAGCGCTTTATGGCAGAGCAACAAAGAAAGGCTCTCTAACTCCGGCCAGATGGCGCTACCGTAATCCTGTTTAAACGTCAGCTCCGCTCGGGTCAGCAGAGTGACCGCCTGGCGCAACTGGTCTGTGCTGAGGCGCGCGAGCGCATCGCTGACCAGCTGTCGACGGTTCTGCCACACCCGATGCTTATCGAAGAGCGTACGCAGCGGCGTATGGGCCGACTGGCGTTTCAGGTTAACCAGCAGCAGCAGCTCGCGCTGGAGCGTGCGCAGCAGAATAGCCGGTTCGCTCCCTTCGAGGCGTAACTGCTGCAGGATATGCAGCACCCGCTTGCTTTTGCCGGCCAGCAGCGCATCCACCCAGTGATAGGGCGTGAAGTGGGCGGCGTCGTTCACCGCCTGTTCGACGCGGGGCAGCGTCAGCTTGCCATCCGGCCACAGCAGAGAGAGCCGCTCCAGCGCCTGCGCCAGCGCCAGCAGATTGCCTTCATAGCAGTAGCACAGTAGCTGACTGGCGGCATCATCAAGATGCAAATGGTGTTGTTTTGCTCGCGCCGCCAGCCATCGCGGCAGCTGCGCATATTCCGGCGTCTGACAGCTCACCTGAACCGCGCGGCTGGCCAGCGCGCTAACCCAGGCGGCATTTTCCTGCGCTTTGCTGAGCTTATTACCGCGAACGATTAACAGCAGGTCGTCATGGAGCATGCTGACCAGGGTGGCAAGCTGTTCGTTAATCGCCGCGTTAGGGCCATTTTCCGGCAGCACCAGCAGCAGCGTCTGACGGCTGGCGAACAGGCTCATGGCCTGGCTGAGTGAGAAGAGGGCGGGCCAGTCGGTGCTGGCGTCGATAGACGCGGTATGGTGCTCGGTAAAGCCCTGGGTAGCAGCGGCTTCGCGAATCGCGTCCTGACTTTCCTGCAGCAGCAACGGATCGCTGCCGAGTAATAAATAGGCCGCGCGCAGCCCTTCAGTGAGCTGCGCGCGGAGTTGTTCCGGGTACAACCGAATCATCAGTTACCCAGCGTAGTGGAGACGCGGTTGCCAGAGGTGGTGGAAGCGGGCGTGACCGTCTTCTCTTCCCCTTTCGTGGCTTCAACATCAGCAACGTGGACGCTTGGCAGTTTACGAATCAGCTGTTCCGCGGCTTTGTCGTACATCTCCTGGATTATCATATCCTGCTCGGCGTCTTTCGCTAACGCCGCCTGCGAGTTATCGAAGAACGAGCGGTAGACTTTCGTCGAGATCGGATAGATATCATGGCCCGGGATGAGCACGCGTGCCTGTACCGTCAGCACCATCTGATATTCAGCCGTACGACCATCCTGGAAAATGGAGGCCGTGTCTTTCTGAATGGATGACGCATCCAGACGCAGGGAAGGAATATCCTTGCGCAGCGTGCTGCCGTCGATGATCTCGACGCCATTCAGACGCAGCTGATTACGCACTGAACGACTTAACGGGCCATTCGGATCGCTCGACTGAACGATCATGGTTTTCATCGCGGTGGGCACCTGAGTGGTACTCCGCAGATGCCAGCCGCATCCGGCGGTGACGAGCACCGCCAGAGATAACAACAATGTTGCCAGATATCGCACGCTTCCTCCTGTGCTTAGCCAACGACCAGGTTGAGCAGTTTGCCCGGGACGTAAATCACTTTACGTACGGTTACACCGTCGAGATACTTCGCGACCAGATGTTCCTGGCCCGCACGTTCACGAACCTGTTCTTCGCTTGCATCGACAGGAACGGTAATTTTACCACGGACTTTACCATTGACCTGAACAACAACCAGGGTGGTATTTTCAACCATGGCGCTTTCATCGGCGACCGGCCACGGCGCGTTGTCGATATCGCCTTCACCGCCCAGCTCCTGCCACAGCGTGAAGCTGGCGTGCGGGGTGAACGGATTGAGCATGCGCACAACCGCCAGCAGAGCCTCACGCATCAGCGCGCGATCCTGTTCGTTTTCCTGCGGCGCTTTCGCCAGTTTGTTCATCAGCTCCATGATCGCGGCGATCGCGGTGTTGAAGGTCTGACGACGGCCGATATCATCGGTCACTTTGGCGATCGTTTTATGGACATCGCGACGCAGCGCCTGCTGATCTTCGCTCAGGCTGGCAGCATCCAGCGCGGCAACCGGGCCCTGAATGGTGTGCTCGTAAACCAGTTTCCAGACACGTTTCAGGAAGCGGTTCGCCCCTTCTACGCCGGACTCCTGCCATTCCAGCGTCATATCCGCCGGAGAGGCGAACATCATGAACAGACGAACGGTATCCGCGCCGTAACGTTCTACCATTTCCTGCGGGTCGATGCCGTTGTTCTTCGACTTGGACATCTTGCTCATGCCGGTGTAGACCAGCTCATGACCTGCAGCGTCTTTGGCCTTCACAATGCGGCCTTTCTCGTCACGTTCAACAATTGCGTCTTTCGGAGAAACCCAGTTACGCTCGCCGTTTTCGCCAACGTAATAGAAGGCGTCAGCCAGTACCATCCCCTGACACAGCAGCTGTTTTGCCGGCTCGTCGGAGTTAACCATACCCGCGTCGCGCATCAGCTTATGGAAGAAGCGGAAGTACAGCAGGTGCATAATCGCATGTTCGATCCCGCCGATGTAAATATCGACCGGCAGCCAGTAGTTGGCGGCGTTTGGATCCAGCATTCCGTCATTGTACTGCGGGCAGGTGTAGCGCGCGTAGTACCAGGAAGACTCCATAAAGGTATCGAAGGTGTCGGTTTCGCGCAGCGCAGGCTGACCGTTAACGGTGGTTTTTGCCCACTGCGGATCGGCCTTGATCGGGCTGGTGATACCGTCCATGACCACATCTTCCGGCAGGATCACCGGCAGCTGATCTTCCGGCGTTGGCAGCACGGTACCGTCTTCGAGGGTGACCATTGGAATCGGCGCGCCCCAGTAACGCTGACGGGAAACGCCCCAGTCGCGAAGGCGGTAGTTAATTTTGCGTTCGCCAACGCCCATCGCCGCCAGTTTGTCGGCGATAGCGTTGAAGCCCGCTTCGTGGCTCAGGCCGTCAAACTCGCCGGAGTTGAACAGTGCGCCTTTTTCAGTCAGCGCCTGTTCGGACAGATCCGGTTCTGAGCCGTCCGCCGCCAGAATAACCGGCTTAATGTTCAGACCATATTTGCTGGCAAATTCGTAGTCGCGCTGATCGTGACCCGGAACGGCCATCACGGCGCCGGTGCCATATTCCATCAGCACGAAGTTGGCCGCCCAGACCGGAATTTCTTCGCCGGTCAGCGGGTGAATCGCTTTGAAGCCGGTATCGACGCCTTTTTTCTCCATTGTTGCCATTTCTGCTTCGGCGACTTTGGTGTTGCGGCACTCGTCGATAAACGCAGCCAGTTCCGGGTTGTTCGCTGCCGCCTGCTGCGCCAGCGGGTGACCCGCGGCAACGGCCAGGTAGGTGCAGCCCATGAAGGTGTCCGGACGGGTGGTGTAGACGGTCAGCTTGTCGGCGTACTCGTTAACGTTGAAGGAGATTTCTACCCCTTCGGAGCGGCCGATCCAGTTGCGCTGCATGGTCTTAACGGTATCAGGCCAGTGATCCAGTTTATCCAGATCGTTGAGCAGTTCGTCGGCGTAGGCGGTGATTTTGATAAACCACTGCGGGATCTCTTTACGCTCAACTTTGGTATCGCAGCGCCAGCAGCAGCCGTCGATCACCTGTTCGTTGGCGAGAACGGTCTGGTCGTTCGGGCACCAGTTCACCGCAGATGTTTTTTTGTACACCAGGCCTTTTTTGTACAGCTCGGTGAAGAATTTTTGCTCCCAGCGGTAGTATTCCGGGGTGCAGGTCGCCACTTCACGGCTCCAGTCATAGCCAAAGCCCAGCTTTTTCAGCTGGTTTTTCATGTAGGCAATATTGTCGTAGGTCCACGGGGCCGGCGCGGTGTTGTTTTTTACCGCGGCGCCTTCCGCCGGCAGACCAAACGCATCCCAGCCGATCGGCTGCAGAACGTTTTTGCCGAGCATACGCTGGTAGCGGGCAATGACGTCGCCGATGGTGTAGTTACGCACGTGACCCATGTGTAGTCGACCAGAAGGATAAGGAAGCATCGACAGGCAGTAATACTTCTCTTTGCTCTCGTCTTCAGTTACTTCAAATGTACGATGATCGTCCCAGTGAAGCTGGACTTTCGATTCTATCTCTTCCGGGCGGTATTGCTCTTGCATGGCAGCCAGTGGTCCTGTTTTCAATACAGCTACAAAATGTAGCCAATGGATGTGTTATCAGATCGGCATAGCATAGCCCAAACGCCCACGTCAAAACAGCCTTTCGCACATTAACATCGGCAAAAGCGGCGGAGACTATTTCGCGACTCTGTGGGCTAACTGGCAAAGCAGACAGCAAATAACGTCTATTATTAGAAGAAGTTAACCACACCGGAGGCGAAATGATGAACAAGGTTGCTCAATTCTACCGTGAACTGGTGTCGACGCTCAGTGAACGGCTGCGCAGTGGAGAACGCGATATTGACGCGCTGGTGGAACAGGCGCGGGTGAAAATTAGCCAGTCTGGTGAGTTAACGCATCGCGAAGTTGAGACGCTGACCAAAGCGGTCAGGCGCGATCTGGAGGAGTTTGCCCTCAGCTATGAAGAGAGCCAGGATGAACTGACGGACAGCGTGTTTATGCGGGTGATCAAAGAGAGCCTGTGGCAGGAGCTGGCGGATATTACCGACAAAACCCAGCTGGAATGGCGCGAAGTGTTCCAGGATCTCAACCACCACGGGGTTTACCACAGTGGCGAAGTGGTGGGGCTGGGAAATCTGGTGTGTGAACACTGCCATTATCACCTGGCGGTCTATACCCCGGATATTCTGCCGCGTTGCCCGAAATGCGGCCATGACCAGTTCCAGCGTCGTCCTTTTGAGCCTTGATACGCCGCGCAGAAGTTGCTGAAAACCAGGCGCGCACCTGCTGATGCGCGCCTGCAAAGCAACAAATTAATGCAGGATTTTGGCGAGGAAGTCTTTCGCGCGGTCGGATTGCGGATTGGCGAAAAACGCTTCTTTGTCAGAATCTTCGACAATTTTCCCTTCATCCATAAAGATCACCCGGTTGGCGACCTTACGGGCAAAGCCCATTTCGTGCGTCACCACCATCATCGTCATGCCTTCGTTGGCCAGCTCGACCATGACATCCAGCACTTCGTTGATCATTTCCGGATCCAGCGCGGAAGTCGGTTCATCAAACAGCATCGCAATCGGATCCATACAGAGCGCGCGGGCGATAGCCACACGCTGCTGCTGGCCGCCGGAGAGCTGGGCCGGGTATTTATCGGCATGGGCGGAGAGCCCCACGCGTTCCAGCAGCTTCAGGCCTTTTGCCCGGGAAGCGGCTTTGTCGCGATTAAGCACTTTCACCTGCGCCAGCGTCAGGTTATCGATAATCGACAGATGCGGAAACAGTTCAAAGTGCTGGAACACCATCCCGACGCGGGAGCGCAGCCTGGCGAGGTTGGTTTTTTTATCGTTCACTTTGGTACCATCAACGGTAATCTCGCCCTGTTGGATTGGTTCAAGGCCGTTGACGGTTTTAATCAGCGTCGATTTGCCCGAGCCGGAAGGCCCGCACACCACCACCACTTCACCTTTTTTCACTTCCGTGGAGCAATCGGTCAGCACCTGAAAGTGACCATACCATTTTGAAACGTTTTTCAGGGTAATCATTACACAGTCCTTTTCTTCAACCAGCTGACCAACAGCGATGCGCTGAGACTAATGACAAAATAAACGGCGCCTGCGAACAGGATCATCTCGACCTGGGTTCCGTCGCGCTCACCGATGGTGGAGGCGGTACGGAAGAAATCGGCCAGGCTCAGAACGTAAACCAGAGAAGTATCCTGGAACAGCACGATCCCCTGAGTGAGCAGCAGCGGCACCATGGCGCGAAACGCCTGCGGCAGAATAATCAGCTTCATGGATTGCCACTGGGTCATCCCCAGCGCCAGCGCGGCGCTCGACTGGCCGCGAGAGATACTCTGGATACCCGCGCGGATAATTTCCGAATAGTACGCCGCTTCAAACATCGAGAAGGCCACCATCGCGGAGATCAGGCGGATATCGCTCTTCGGCGACAGGCCAAGAACGTTCTGCAGGAAACCAGGAACAATCAGATAAAACCACAGCAGGACCATCACCAGCGGGATCGAGCGGAATACGTTGACATAGGTCTTCGCAAACCATGCCAGCGGCAGGAAGCTTGACAGGCGCATGACCGCCAGCAGGGTGCCCCAGACGATGCCGAAAATGATGGCGGTTACGGTGATTTTCAGCGTGATAACCAGCCCGGCCAGCAGGTAGGGCATCGATGGAACGATAGAACTCCAGTCAAAATCGTACATGATTATTTGCCCCCCATATTGCCCGGCAGGCGGACCTTGCGTTCAACCACATACATCACCAGCATAATCACCGCATTAATAAACACATAGGCGAGGGTAATCGCGGTAAAGGATTCCCAGGCGTGGGCCGAGTAATCCAGCAGCTTGCCTGCCTGTGCCGCCATATCCGCCAGCCCGATGGTGGAGGCGATGGCTGAGTTTTTCACCAGGTTCATCATCTCCGAGGTCATCGGCGGCACAATCACCCGATAGGCGTTGGGCAGCAGGACGTAACGATAGGTCTGCGGCAGCGTCAGACCCATGGCCAGCCCGGCGTTTTTCTGGCCGCGCGGCAGCGACTGAATGGCGGCGCGCACCTGTTCGCATACGCGCGCGGCGGTAAACAGCCCCAGACACATCATCGAAGAGAGAAAGAACTGAATATTCGGATCGAGTTCGGATTTAAACCACATGCCGATGTTTTCCGGCAGGAGCTCCGGCACCACCAGGTACCAGGTGAAGAACTGAACGATCAGCGGGACATTACGGAACAGTTCGACATAGCAGGTGCCGATACTGGATAACCAGCGGTTAGGGGCGGTGCGTAAAATGCCGAACAGCGAGCCGACGAAAAAAGCGATAATCCAGGCGCTAATCGACAGGGCGATGGTGACCTGAAAGCCGCTCCAGAGCCAACCCAGATAGGTGGTATTGCCGAACGGGGCCTGTTGCAGGAAGATTCCCCAGTTCCAGTCTATTGACATAAATGACTCCTGGAAAAAAAAGGGTAGCATCGCTACCCTCGAAGATCGTTGTTCAGCTTGTTTCGGTATTCGCGGCGGCTGGGGAACGACCAGCCGCCGTATAGTCTGTCCGTGCTGTCACAACAATCGGGAGGGCAGGATCTCCTGCCCCTTGTTTTTTTAATTAGTTCAGAGCTTTATCGTTAGGGGTCTTGAACAGCGTCTTCATGTCGTCGGAGAGTTCGAAGTTCATATTCAGATTTTTCGGCGGAATCGGGTTTTTGAACCATTTATCAAACCATTTTTCCGCTTCGCCGGAGGTCTGGGCGCTGGCAACGGTGTCATCAATCAGCTTTTTAAACTGCGGATCGTCTTTGCGCAGCATACAGCCGTAGGCTTCTTTCGACTGGGGCGTGCCGACTATCTCCCAGTTATCCGGTTTCTTCGCTTTCGCGCGTTCGCCGGCCAGCAGCGCATCGTCCATCATAAAGGCCACCGCACGACCGCTTTCCAGAGTACGGAAGGAGTCGCCGTGGTCTTTAGCGCTGATAATGCGCATGTTCATTTTCTTCTCATCATTGAGCTTATGCAGCAGAACTTCGGAGGTGGTGCCGGAGGTGACGACAACCGCTTTGTCTTTCAGATCCGGGAAATCTTTAATCGCACCGCCTTTTTTCACCAGCAGGCGAGTACCCACGACGAAAATGGTATTGGAGAAGGCGGCTTGTTTCTGACGTTCAAGGTTATTGGTCGTGGAGCCGCACTCGAAGTCATAGGTCCCGTTCTGCAGCAGCGGAATACGGTTTTGCGAGGTTACCGGCACCAGTTTTACCTGCAGGTCAGGCTTATTCAGCTGCTTCTTGATGGCGTCAACGATAGCGTTGGAGTAGTCCTGAGAGTAGCCGACCACTTTTTGTTGATTGTCGTAGTAGGAAAACGGTACGGAGGATTCACGGTGGCCGACGACGATAACGCCGTTTTTAGCGATTTTGTCCAGCGTGCTGCCCGCTGCCGGGGCGGCATCTTCCGCATGCGCCAGGCCGGCGGTCATACCCATGACCAGCATCGCTGTGGCCAGTTTACGTAATTGCATATCCAACTCCTTATCCGCAGCGTCACTGACGCTTTTGATACCCATTGTGAATGTGTGTGTGCGTTATTATGGCTGCGATCCCGATGTGCAGCATTTGTATGTGTTTGTTAGCATTTAGTTTGGCTTAATGTAAAGATTTTGCTGCTTTATTGTTTATTTTTGCGAAGTGCTCCGCACCATTTAAAGGCAAAAATCGTCCATTGCACCAGCTGAGTGCCTGAGGTGAGCGATGCTGGTGCAACAGGGTTAAACCAACAATCAATGTCGCCGCGACCTGAGTATATTAAGCAATGGTCGTGCCAGATTGACGAGTGGAGAGACAGGAAAGGAGAGAAGGGCGGCCCCGGTGATGGCTAACGACCGGGGCTGCGCGGAGCGACAAGACGATCCGCAGGCAATAACGACTAGCGGCGACGCTGGCGCAGGCTCATGATCAGCGCGCCGAAACCCAACAGCGCGGTCAGCGCCCACAGCGGCCAGTTACCGGTACGGGCGTAAGGAGTCAGGCCGGAAGTCGGGGTGACTTTGGTGGTCAGCACGGCGCGGGTGAACTGCGGGATCATATCCTGAATTTCCCCACGCGGGCCAATGACGGCGGTAATACCGTTATTGGTGCTGCGCAGCAGCGGACGCGCCAGCTCGAGGGCGCGCATCCGCGCCATCTGGAAGTGCTGCCATGGACCGATGGACTTGCCAAACCAGGCATCGTTGGAGATGGTCAGCAGATAGTCGGTATCCGGGCGGAAGTTATCCCGCACCTGCTCGCCGAGAATAATCTCGTAGCAGATAGCCGCCGTCAGCTTCATGTTATGCGCCACCAGCTGCGGCTGCACGTACGGGCCGCGGCTGAAAGAGGACATCGGTAAATCGAAGAACGGCGCCAGCGGGCGAAGAATGGACTCCAGCGGCACGAATTCACCGAACGGCACCAGGTGATTCTTGTTGTAGCGATCGGTGGAATCGTAGCTGTAGGGGTTATCTTTGCCCAGCGTAATGATGGTGTTGTAGGTATCGTAACGATTCTGCGGATTAAGCCGGGCGTCGACAATACCGGTAATCAACGAGCTGCCTTTCGCGCGCAGCAGGTCGTCCATCATAACCAGGAAATTCTGCTGGTTGATTTCCAGATCCGGGATCGCCGATTCCGGCCAGACGATTAGCTGGGATGACCCCATATGCGGCTGCGTCAAATCCAGATAGATTTTCAGCGTATTCACCAGCTGGTTTTCATCCCATTTCAGCGCCTGGGGAATATTGCCCTGCACTAAAGATACCTGGGTTGCCCGCTCAGGCAGTAGCTGATACCACTGGATGTAGCGCAGCGGAAAGGGCAGGGCGAACAGGACGATGGCCGCAATCAGCGGTTTCCAGCGGCGCTGAATGAGCGCAAGCACCAGCAGGCCGCTGACCACCATCAACAGGAAGTTAATGGCTTCAACGCCCATCACCGGCGCTAACCCTTTCAGCGGACCGTCAATCTGGCTGTAGCCAAATTGCAGCCACGGGAAGCCGGTCAGTACCCAGCCGCGCAGGAATTCGGTGATTTGCCAGACAACCGGCGCGGCGATCGCGACGCGTATCCAGTTGGTTTTGGGCCACAGGCGCGACAGGATGCCGGCGAACAGTCCGGTGTACAGCGACATATATGCCGCCAGCAGGACCACGAGGAATACGTTGACCGGGCCGGGCATGCCGCCGAACTGGGCGATGCTGACATAGACCCAGTGGATGCCGGAACCGAACAGCCCCAGCCCCCAGAAAAAGCCTATCCAGGTGCTTTGCAGCGGACGTCGGTTGAGGGTCAGCCCCTGCAGGCCGATTAACGAAACCATCGCCGCAGGCCAGATGTCATAAGGAGAAAAAGCCAGCGTTCCGCTGGCTCCGAATAATAGCGCCAGCAGCAGACGTACGCGCTGGCGTTCGATGAGAGAGGCAAATACCATTTAGGTTAATCGTCCCGTGTAATTAATCTTCCAGCTTCGGCTGTGGCGCGTCGTCAGGAAGTTTGACATGTACCTGGATGATACGTCGGCTATCGGCCATGGCGACTTTGAATTGGTAACCATCGATGTCAATAGACTCTCCGCGCGCCGGCAGATGGCCAAAGGCCTGCATCACCAGCCCGCCAATGGTATCGACTTCTTCATCGCTGAAGTGAGTGCCGTAGGCTTCGTTGAAATCTTCAATGGAGGCCAGGGCGCGCACCGTCCAGGTGTGGCGGCTCAACTGACGAAAATCGATATCTTCTTCTTCATCGTATTCGTCTTCGATTTCGCCGACGATAAGCTCAAGGATGTCTTCAATGGTCACCAGACCGGAGACACCGCCGAACTCATCGATCACGATAGCCATATGGTAACGCTGGGAGCGGAACTCTTTCAGCATGCGGTCGACCCGCTTACTTTCAGGCACGACAACCGCCGGGCGTAACACTTTTTCCATGCTGAACGCTTCGGAGTCGCTGCGCATAAACGGCAGCAGGTCCTTGGCCATCAGAATCCCTTCAATGTGATCTTTATCTTCGCTGATGACCGGGAAACGCGAGTGGGCGGACTCGATGATCACATCGAGGCATTCGTCCAGGGTCTGGTTGCGTTTCAGGGTAATCATTTGCGAGCGGGGGATCATGATATCGCGGACGCGCTGGTCGGCGATGTCCATGACCCCTTCGAGCATATCGCGCGTATCTTCATCGATAAGGTCGTTTTGCCCGGAATCACGGATCAGCTCCAGCAGTTCGTCACGGTTTTTCGGTTCCCCGTGAAAAAGCTGGCTGAGTAACAGGGAGAAGAATCCCTTTTTGCTGTTTACTGTGTCACTACTGTGTGAATTGTCGTCGCTCATGGCGTCGTGTGGGTTCTCATGTCAGTTAATTTGTCGCTCGTCGCGCGTGTGTTCAGCGCCGGACGGCACGGGGGCCGCTCGCCGGTAAAACCGGCGGCAGGCTATTCCTTCTCGGCAATGTACGGATCCTCATAGCCCAGAGCAAGCATTATCTCTGTTTCGAGGCTTTCCATCTCTTCCGCTTCTTCATCAATGATATGGTCATAGCCCAGCAGGTGCAGACTGCCGTGAATCACCATATGCGCCCAGTGCGCCTCCAGCGGCTTGTCTTGCTCTTTGGCTTCCTGTTCAACGACCTGACGGCAGATGATCAGATCGCCAAGCAGCGGCAGTTCGATACCCGGCGGAGCTTCAAACGGGAACGACAGCACGTTGGTCGGCTTATCCTTGCCGCGATAGGTCAGATTCAACTCATGGCTTTCGGCTTCGTCTACCAGGCGCACGGTCACTTCTGACTCCTCCTGGAACTGGGGAATGACGGCATCTACCCAGCGTTGAAACTGAGCTTCATCCGGCAACCCGGCGTTATCTTCGCAAGCCAGCTGTAAATCGAGAATAACCTGACTCATTTCTGCTCCTGTTCCTGGGCTTCGCGTTTGCGCTCGGCGGCCAGTTCTGCTTTACGTTTCTGATCCGCCTCTTCCCATGCTTCATACGCATTGACGATGCGGGCAACTACCGGGTGGCGCACCACATCTTCGCTATGGAAGAAATTGAAGCTGATTTCATCGACTTCCGCCAGCACCTCAATGGCGTGGCGCAGGCCGGATTTGGTGCTGCGCGGCAGGTCTATCTGAGTGACGTCGCCGGTGATCACCGCTTTTGAATTAAAACCGATACGGGTCAGGAACATCTTCATCTGTTCGATGGTGGTGTTCTGGCTTTCATCGAGAATGATAAATGCATCGTTCAGCGTGCGCCCGCGCATATAGGCCAGCGGCGCGACTTCGATAACGTTGCGCTCAATCAGTTTCTCGACCTTCTCAAAACCGAGCATCTCGAACAGCGCATCGTACAGCGGGCGCAGGTACGGATCGACTTTCTGGCTCAGGTCACCGGGCAGGAAGCCGAGCTTTTCTCCGGCTTCGACGGCAGGGCGGGTGAGCAGAATACGGCGTACGTCCTGGCGTTCGAGCGCATCGACCGCAGCGGCAACCGCAAGGTAGGTTTTCCCGGTCCCGGCAGGGCCGACGCCGAAGGTAATATCATGATCGAGGATGTTGGCGATGTACTGCGCCTGGTTTGGCGTCCGCGGCTTAATCACGCCACGCCGGGTTTTGATATTGACGGCCTTGCCGTACTCCGGCACGCTCTCGGCGCTTTGTTCCAGCACCCGCGCCTCTTTAATGGCCAGATGAATCTGTTCCGGCTCAATATCCTGAATCTGTCCGCGCATCGGTGCAGTATCGACGTACAGGCTGCGCAGGATATCGGCCGCTGCGTTCACGCAGATCATGCGCCCGGTCAGTTTAAAGTGGTTGTCACGGCGATTAATTTCGATGCCTAATCGACGTTCCAGCTGTTTGATGTTGTCGTCGAACGGGCCGCACAGCCCCAGCAGGCGTGCGTTATCCGCTGGCTCCAGGGTAATTTCACGGGTTTCTATGTTCAAACTGTTCCTCTTTACGCGTTTTGCCGGATAGCGAACGTTTCCGGCCAGTAAGGAAATTATTCACGTCATGGGAATATGGCGCAAGCATTGCGATGAATATTGGGCCGGGGAGAGGAAATACAAGGCCTGCCGGGGTCGGCAGGCCTGAACGGATCACGGCTGATAGGTTCCGACGCCGAGGTCGTTTTCTTTGCGGGTGCGGGCGATAACGGATTCCGGCGATTCCGCGATACGCAGCCCCATTTCCTCTTCGGTACGCACAATTTTACCGCGCAGCGAGTTGGTGTAGACGTCAACGATTTCTACATCGACAAACTTACCGACCATATCCGGGGTGCCTTCGAAGTTGACTACCCGGTTATTCTCGGTGCGCCCTGAGAGCTCCATGATACTTTTGCGGGAGGTGCCTTCAACCAGAATACGCTGGGTGGTGCCAAGCATGCGGCGGCTCCAGGCCATAGCCTGCTGGGTGATGCGCTCCTGCAGAATATACAGACGCTGCTTCTTGTCCTGTTCCGGGACGTCGTCGACCATATCCGCCGCCGGTGTTCCCGGACGGGCAGAGAAGATAAAGCTGTAGCTCATGTCGTGATTGACATCGGCAATCAGCTTCATGGTCTTCTCGAAATCGTCATTGGTTTCGCCAGGGAAGCCAACGATAAAGTCGGAGCTAATCTGAATATTCGGGCGCGCCTCGTACAGCTTGCGGATAATCGCTTTGTACTCCAGCGCCGTATGAGTACGCCCCATCAGGTTCAGCACCCGGTCGGAACCACTCTGCACCGGTAAATGCAGGAAGCTCACCAGCTCCGGGGTATCGCGATAGACATCAATGATGTCATCGGTAAACTCGATAGGGTGGCTGGTGGTAAAGCGAATACGGTCGATACCGTCGATTGCCGCCACCAGACGCAGCAGATCGGCAAAACTGCCGGTCGTTCCATCGTAGTTCTCGCCGCGCCAGGCGTTGACGTTCTGTCCGAGCAGGTTGACCTCGCGGACGCCCTGAGCGGCCAACTGGGCAATCTCGAACAGGATATCGTCGGAAGGACGGCTGACCTCTTCGCCGCGGGTGTAAGGCACCACGCAGTAGGTACAGTATTTATTGCAGCCTTCCATAATGGAGACGAATGCCGTCGGGCCCTCGGCGCGCGGTTCCGGCAGACGGTCGAATTTTTCGATTTCAGGGAAACTGACGTCCACAACCGGGCTGCGGTTGCCGCGAACGGAGTTGATCATCTCCGGCAGGCGATGGAGCGTCTGCGGCCCGAAAATAATATCGACGTAGTGGGCGCGTTGGCGGATATGGTGACCTTCCTGAGAGGCGACACAACCACCGACGCCAATAATCAGGTCGGGGTTCTTCTCTTTCAGTAGCTTCCAGCGGCCTAACTGATGGAAGACTTTTTCCTGAGCCTTCTCACGGATTGAGCAGGTATTGAGCAGCAGCACATCCGCTTCTTCCGCCACTTCGGTCAGTTGATACCCGTGCGTGGCATCCAGCAGATCGGCCATCTTTGATGAATCATATTCGTTCATCTGACAGCCCCAGGTTTTAATATGGAGTTTTTTTGTCATCGACTTGCTCATGCTTAAGTATATATACCCAAAGCTATTTTCTTCACCGGGAATGACTCTGCAATGTGAAGGACAGCGGGTATAAAGCCAGGATTGCAGGGCGCGTATTGTAATGCTTTGGTCGCGCCCTGACCAGTGCGAGCGTTATCACCACGAGGTGGGAAAAAATCCGGTAAACTTATCGGATTCAGGTTTAAGGATAATTGCCATGACAATTCATGCAACAGATGTCGCCATCGTGGGTGGCGGAATGGTTGGCGGAGCCCTGGCGCTGGGGCTGGCGCAGCACGGTTTTACGGTAACGGTCATCGAAACATCGGCCCCGCCGGCATTTGTGCCCTCAGCGCCGCCGGATGTGCGTATTTCGGCGATTAGCGCCGCTTCCGTCGGGTTACTGAACAGCCTCGGCGTCTGGGATGCGGTGCGCGCTATGCGGGCGCATCCCTATCGTCGGCTGGAGACCTGGGAATGGGAGGACGCGCATGTGACCTTTGATGCCGCCGAGCTGAAGCTGCCTGAGCTGGGTTACATGGTGGAAAACAATGTTCTGCAGCTCGCGCTGTGGCAGGCGCTGACGGCGCATGAGCGCATTACGCTCCGGGTTGGCGCCTCGTTACAGGAGATGCAGCGGGAGGAGACCTGCACGACATTGCGTCTGAGCGACGGCGGCGAATGCGCGGCCAGGTTGGTTATCGGCGCGGATGGCGCCAACTCGCAGGTGCGCCAGCTGGCCGGAATCGGCGTTCACGCGTGGCAGTATCAGCAATCCTGCATGCTGATTAGCGTGCAGTGCGCAGAGGAGCCTGGCAACAGCACCTGGCAGCAGTTTACGCCGTCGGGGCCGCGCGCGTTTCTGCCGCTGTTCGACAATTGGGCATCGCTGGTGTGGTATGACACGCCCGCGCGTATTCGCCAGCTGCAGGGGATGAGTATGCCGCAGCTACAGCAGGAGATTGCGCGCCACTTCCCCTCCCGGCTGGGGCGCGTCACGCCGCTAAGTGCCGGGGCGTTTCCGCTGACCCGTCGCCATGCGCTGCAGTATGTACAGCCGGGGCTGGCGCTAGTGGGGGATGCCGCACATACCATTCATCCGCTGGCGGGGCAGGGGGTGAATCTGGGCTATCGCGATGTTGATGCCCTGCTGGATATTCTGAGTGAGGCGAAAGGCCAGGGTGAAGCATGGGCAGGTCTGCCGGTGTTGAAACGCTACCAGGCGCGACGCAGGGCGGATAATTTTATTATGCAGTCGAGTATGGATCTGTTTTATGCCGGCTTTACCAACGATCTGGCGCCGGTGCGCGTGCTGCGCAATATCGGCTTAATGGCCGCGGCGCATGCGGGCGTTTTAAAGCGTCAGGCGCTGAAGTACGCGTTGGGATTGTAAGCCCGGTTCCCGGCTGGCGCGCCGCTTAGCCGGGATATGGCTGCGGCGCGTGGTACGCCATCGTCGGCGTATGGCATGAATACCGCGATGCGGATTGAACCGGATGCAGAAAGCAAAAAAACTCGCCGAAGCGAGCTTTTTTGCTATTAAGTGGCTGGGGTACGAGGATTCGAACCTCGGAATGCTGGTATCAGAAACCAGAGCCTTACCGCTTGGCGATACCCCAACAATTTTTTAGGATTTATCGAACTAAATCAATAACTCCGTTGTATGGTGGCTACGACGGGATTCGAACCTGTGACCCCATCATTATGAGTGATGTGCTCTAACCAGCTGAGCTACGTAGCCAATCTTATCATATTCTTCGATGGCTGGGGTACCTGGATTCGAACCAGGGAATGCCGGTATCAAAAACCGGTGCCTTACCGCTTGGCGATACCCCAATAACCGTCGCGGTGAACCGCAAATCTCGAAGAAATATGGCTGGGGTACCTGGATTCGAACCAGGGAATGCCGGTATCAAAAACCGGTGCCTTACCGCTTGGCGATACCCCAATAACCGTCGCGGTGAACCGCAAATCTCGAAGAAATATGGCTGGGGTACCTGGATTCGAACCAGGGAATGCCGGTATCAAAAACCGGTGCCTTACCGCTTGGCGATACCCCAATAACCGTCGCGGTGAACCGCAAATCTCGAAGAAATATGGCTGGGGTACCTGGATTCGAACCAGGGAATGCCGGTATCAAAAACCGGTGCCTTACCGCTTGGCGATACCCCAATAACCGTCGCGGTGAACCGCAAATCTCGAAGAAATATGGCTGGGGTACCTGGATTCGAACCAGGGAATGCCGGTATCAAAAACCGGTGCCTTACCGCTTGGCGATACCCCAACAAAAAAATCTTTTACTTTCGAAGGAGGTTATCGCCAAACTTATTGCCGCTAGCCTTAACGGCTAACTTACCGCCTGGATATACCCCATCCGTGCAACGCTTTGGGTGAATGGTGCGGGAGGCGAGACTTGAACTCGCACACCTTGCGGCGCCAGAACCTAAATCTGGTGCGTCTACCAATTTCGCCACTCCCGCAAAAAAAGATGGTGGCTACGACGGGATTCGAACCTGTGACCCCATCATTATGAGTGATGTGCT